>JANYAB010000243.1 GCA_025355225.1 Bacteroidota bacterium | reverse complement strand
TATACTTCAAGGTCACCGCCATTTGCTATGTCTTTGTCCTCCAAATAAAGTTTGTTATAAGGCTTTTTGTTCAACGTCATGCCCTGCAAATAGATATTCTGCAAACTAACACCCGAACCCGAATTGGTTATGGTAAACTTTTTACCATTTTCGAGGTTGATGACTGCCTTGTCAAAAGCCGGCAACCCCACCTGGTACTGCGTTTGCCCCGGCGCTATAGTGTAAAAACCCAATGAACTCATAACATACCATGCAGACATCTGACCGCAATCTTCGTTGCCCGATAACCCGTCGGGCTTGTCGCTGTATTCGTCGTGCAAAATGCGGTTAACGTAAAACTGCGTCTTATCGGGCGAATCAGTGAAATTGTATAAATAAGCCATATGGTGGCTTGGCTCGTTGCCATGCGCATATTGCCCTATCAAACCGCTGACATCATCTTGCTCGCGTCCGCTTAGTTTGGAGGTCGTAGTAAATAAATCATCCAGCTTTTGTTCAAATTTATCCTTGCCGCCAAGCCTGCTCATAAGGCCATCAACATCCTGGGTTACCAGGAAAGAATACTGCCAGGAATTTCCTTCGGTGTAATTATCATTAATTTCTGTGGGTTCAAATGGCATATACCATCCGCCATCAACCCGCGCCTGCATAAAACCATTCTGGTTATTATAAACGTTTTTCCAGTATTGGGCCCGTTTTATAAAATCCACATAATCCTGTGGTTTATTCAGCATTTTCGCCATTTGGGCAATGCACCAGTCGTCATAAGCATACTCTAACGTTTTTGAAACGGATTCGTTTTCGTCATCAGCCAATACAGCGCCATTTTTACGGTAACTGTCCAACCCAAACTGGTTACGGTTTACGGCCGCTTTCATGGCTGTAAATGCCTCTTCAGCATTAAAATCCCTTATCCCCTTAGCATAAGCGTCTACAATAACGGGGATAGAATGATTGCCTATCATACAATACGTTTCGCTGGAAGCGAGGGGCCATATTGGCAGCAGTCCGCCCTGTTCATACATGGCCAAAAAAGTTTTTATAAAATCCAGTGTCCGTTTGCGGTTAATAATAGTAAATAGAGGATCTTCAGCCCGGAAAGTATCCCACAGTGAGAATACGGTATAATAATCAAAGCCCTCAGCCTTATGTATTTTCTGGTCCAAACCACGGTATTGTCCATCCACATCATTATAAATATTAGGCGCCAGCATACAGTGGTACAAGGCGGTGTAAAATATGGTTTGTTTTATTTTTGCATGATCTATAGTCGGCTGTTTTTTGGGAGGGACCCTGTTATAGGCATTTGGATTTTGATATTGCGTATTTTGTTCAACCTGTGAAGCGGAAGGTGCGCCGCCTTCTACCTGTATTTTGTTTAACTCCTTGTTCCAGTCGGCTTTGGCCGCTTTTACCACTTTTTTGAAGTCGAAATCAGGAACTTCCGTATCCAGGTTTTTCAAAGCGCCATCAGCGCTTACGGATGAAATACCCACTTTGGAGATCACTTCGCCCGGGTTATCAAACTGGATATACATTTTTATGTTTTTGCCCTGAACTTTGCTTTGTCCCTGTTGCAGCTGGTCATCAGAAGTGATGCCATAAGCCTTAAAGGGTTTGGAAAATTTAGCATAAAAGTATATATACTGATCGCTGGCCCATGATTTGGATTCTCTGAAGCCCCGTATTTCGTGATCGTTGACCACCTCGATCCATGAGTCGAGCACCTGGTCGCGATGTTGCAGGTCGATGATAATATTGGCCTGCGGAGCAGATGGATAGTTATATAGATGTACGCCAACCCGTTTTGTCGCAGTCAATTCGACCCCGATGTTGTATTTATCTAATTTGGTTTTATAATAACCGGGAGATGCAGATTCATTCTTCTTTTTAAATCCCGATCTGTAGTCTGCATTTTTAAACTGTGGTTCGCCGGTGGTCGGCATAAACAGTATATCGCAGTAATCTGCAATGCCGGTCCCGCTTAAATGGGTATGTGAAAAGCCATAAACAAGGGTATCGGTGTTATAATATCCCGAACAGCCGTCCCATCCTTCTAAACGGGTATCAGGACTTAACTGCACCATACCAAAGGGGACAACAGCGCCAGGGTAGGTGTGGCCATGCCCGCCAGTGCCAATAAAAGGGTTTACCGACGGGGTATAATCATTTATTTTTTTTTGCGCTGAAGAAGGTAAAGTAAATGCTAAAATGAAAAGAAGGTATAAGACACGGCGGAATATAAGTCTCATTTAGGGTTTAATTATTGATTTGTTGTTGATGAGAATTAAACAGATTGATATTTTTGTTTGATGCAAGATATTCGCGTTTACAGGTTAAATTGATGTAGAGACGCAATGCATTGCGTCTCTACATCAATTATTGTATCTTAAAAACATCAGCATCCTTTAAAAAAGGCAATGCCCGTCTTGTTTTTTGGATCTCGTCGGCAATGATAGAGAAGGTGTAAACATCTTCTTCGTCCCGTTTATAATAAACCACGTCGCCATTAGGGCTGATACAGGTAGAATCCCCTGAATAATACACTTCGTTACCGTCATGGCCTACACGGTTTAAACCTATTACATAGGCCTGATTTTCAATTGCTCTTGCCGATATTAGTGTACGCCAGTGCAAAGCGCGGCGTTCGGGCCAGTTGGCAACTATAATAAGCAGGTCGTAGGCTTCGTCAACGTTTCTCGCCCAAACAGGGAAACGAAGGTCATAGCAAACCATGGGACATATTTTCCACCCCTTTAAGTCGACAATCAGTTTCTTTTTTCCTGGCGTATAAGTAAGATTTTCTTTTGCCAGGCCAAACAAATGTCTTTTATCGTAATATTCATAACCACCGTCGGGGCTCATCCATATTAGCCGGTTGTAAAACTTGCCACCATCGGCTATGATCAAACTACCCGTAACCACACAACTGTATAGCCTGGCTATTTTATGCATCCACAACATCGTTTTTCCCCCCATGGGTTCCGCAAGTTTTTCTGCTTGCATGGTAAAACCTGTGTTAAACATTTCGGGCAATATAACGAGGTCTGTTTTCTCGCGTATCGCCGCCGATAATCGCAGAGAGATATTATGCAGATTCTTGTCGACATTTTCCCAAAAGAGGTATCCCTGGAATAAAGTAATTTTCAGATTATCCATGTTTAAATATTTAGGTACAGGTTTAACTTATGGGCAATAAAATTAAAAAATTTAAACTTTAATTAATCTTTCAACGGCTTTATCCAATGTTTCTTGCCTTTTAGCAAAACAAAACCTCAACACATGATGGTCTGTACCCTTACTATAGAACGCGGAAACCGGTATGGCGGCTACACCAGCCTCTTTGATCAGACGGAGAACAAAATCAGCATCTTTTTCATCAGTGATATTGCTATATCTTACTGATTGAAAGTAAGAACCTGAGCAGGGTAATATTTCAAACCGGGTGTTTTCTAATCCTTTACGAAAATAATCCCGTTTTTCTTGAAAAAAAGCTGGAAGGTTCAAATAGGTATCTTCATTTCTCAAATATTCAGCAATGGCAACCTGCATCGGGGCATTTACGCAGAACACCAAAAACTGGTGTACTTTTCTAAACTCCTGCATCAACATAGCAGGGGCCATGCAATAACCAATTTTCCACCCCGTGGCATGGAACGGCTTGCCAAAGGACGCGACGATAAAACTACGCTGCTGCAGCTCCGGGTAGCGGGCCATACTGTGATGGGTTGCACCATCATAGATCAAATGTTCATATACCTCGTCGCTAAGGATCAGAATATCCTGATTTTTTACAATGGCCGACAGTTCATCAATATCGTGCTGGTGCAATATGGTCGCGGTTGGGTTGTGAGGTGAGTTAAGGATAATCAATTTTGTCCGGTTGCTGATCAGTTTTTTTACCATATCCCACCGGATTTGATAGTCCGGTGGCTCCAGTTCCAATGATTTTACTATTCCACCGGCCAACTTGATAGCCGGGGCGTAGCAGTCAAAGGCGGGCTCAAATATGATGACCTCGTCGTTTGGGTTAATTACTGCAGTAATGACGGTAAATATGGCTTGCGTACCACCGGCGGTTACGGTGATCTCGGTTTCCGGATCATAAACAGCGCCATACAATTTCTCTGTTTTCCGGCTTATTTCTTCGCGTAAAGTCATTAAACCGGCCATGGGCGCGTACTGGTTATGGCCATTTTTCATGGCCTGGTTTACCAGTTCTATCAGTTCGGGAGAAGTATCATAATCAGGAAAACCTTGTGAAAGATTAATTGCGCCCAACTCATTGGCCAGGGCAGACATTACCGTAAAGATGGTTGTCCCGGCCTGGGGTAATTTTGAAATAACAGGAATCATACTGCGGGCTAAATTAAGGAAAAATGTGTGAAGCCCCATTCAACCACCTTAGGTTATTTTTGCAAACAAAGTATATTTAGATGCTTGTTGATGGGCGCGTTTATCGGCAGGCAATGCCGACATATACAAATTTAAGGAATTGGATTGAACATTCTACTGACAGTGTTTTGTCAGTAAAATGAAAGCGCTGGAAACTGAGGTTTGTTGACAATAAAACAATTAAAGCAAAAATTGATTTTAATTATTTGATATATAATTATTTATAACAAAAATAGTAAAGTATTGCTTTAACTGTTACAAGCGTTACATACGTTACAAAATGCTAGCGCCTACATTTTGTAACACCAAAATTCAAGTAATTCAACTTTTACCTTTTGCCTTTTACCTCTTTCTGTAAACCTTTTACCTTTCTCCTTTTGCCTTTCACCTTCTTTATTTAACTTAGCCCTATGAAGCTTCAAAAATACCTGCCTTTACTTTTTGTACTGATCTTATTTGTTTCCTGCCATTCTGAAAAAAAGACCGTTCCAATTGTCGGCTTTGTAGATGCTTTTGAGGATGCCACCATATCGCAGGCCCGGACAGGCTTTACCGACGCGCTCAAAAAAAACTACTTCAGCGAAGCGCAGAAAAATATTAAAATAGAATATCGCAACGCGCAGGGGGATATCCCGACGTTAACACAGATCGTTAATTATTTTGTTTCGGAAAAAGTTGACCTGTTGGCAACCTGCACTACTTTATCCACGATAACTGCTGTTCAAAAAACCAAAATCATCCCCATTTTTGCCATGGTATCACCAACTCCCGAACGGATGAAAGTGCTGGATGGCAGCAGTAAGGCCCCGGTTAACTTATTTGGCGCGGTTGAAGATTTGGAATATATAGACACGTCTTTTTCTATTATCCCCAAATTATTAAAGCCGAAAAGTGGCAGGCTGGTGATCGGGATGATCTATAATCAGTCGGAACCACAATCTGCTGACGCGATGAACCGCATTAAATCCCTCGCCGATCATTTGAATATCACATTGGTTGCGCTGCCTCTAAATTCGTCGGCCGATGCACAGCTGGTTACCAAATCCTTATTAAGCAAAAACATTGATGCTTTTTTTGCCAATCCGGACAATACCGTATTCGCCTCTTTTGAAACCATTCTGAAAAGCTGCAACCAGGCCAATGTGCCTATTTTTACCAGCGAGGCGGGTTTGGTACAACGCGGGGCAGTTGCTGCCTTTGGTGCAGATATTTACCAATGGGGATACCAGGCTGGGGAGCAAGCAGCTCAATTTTTAAAAACGCATAAAACAGACGGACTAAAACCCGAAATGGTTAAAATACGCAAGCGCGTTTACAATGCCGCTGCTGCTAAAAAATATAACATTACCATTCCATCGAATTTTGAAGCTGTGAAATAATGGATTTTTACCTGACCGCATTATTACAGGGACTTTGTTTCTCGGCCATTGCATTGGGTATCTATATCTCTATGAAGATATTCAATATACCCGATATCACCACAGATGGGAGTTATACGCTGGGCGGCGTGGTCACCGCCAAATTATTGATGCACGGTCAGCCGGTGTACATGATATTGCCTACCGTGATCTTAGCAGGGGCATTAGCCGGAGCGTTAACCGGCCTCATACATACCAAATTAAAGATAAACGCATTGTTGGCTGGTATTTTGGTTATGACGGCCCTGTATTCTGTTAACTTAACGCTTATGGGGCGCTCCAATATCCCCCTTAATAGTATTTCAACCCTGTTTTCGCTGATCAATATCGCTGCAGACCCCAATCACAATACTTTTTGGATATTGTTGGTTTTTGTAGCAGTGGTTACTCTGATCATAGGCTACCTGCTGAAAACTGATTTCGGCATTGCCATGCGCGCTACAGGCAACAGCGAATCAATGATCCGTTCGTTAGGGGTAAATACCGACCGTATGAAAATTACAGGTCTTGCGCTAGCAAATGCGTTGACGGCACTTAGCGGCTTTCTCATTACGCAATTCCAGGGGTTTGCGGATATTAATATGGGTATCGGTATTGTTATCGTTGGGCTGGGATCAGTAATCATAGCTGAAACACTGATTAACTGGCTGCGGATCACCTCAGTTTGGCTAAGTCTTGTGCTGGTGCTTTCCGGCGCGGTAATATTTCAATTGGTGTTGGCTATTACATTAAGTATTGGGGTCGATGCTAATTTGCTGAAGCTTGTAACGGCGGTTTTTGTATTACTAATCGTTAGCCTGCCACGTTTATCATTCAAAAGTTCATTATGATCGAATTAAAGAAAGTTCATAAAACTTTTAACAGGGGTAAAGCTAACCAGGTGGACGCCATCAATGGAGTTGATCTTAATGTTAACGAAAAAGAGTTTTTGGTGATCGTCGGTTCAAACGGTTCCGGTAAAACTACGTTATTAAACCTTGTTGCAGGAAGTGTATTACCGAGTTCTGGAAGTATACATATTGACGAAAATGAAGTAACCAAATTACCAGATTACCGCAGGAGCCAATGGATTGCCCGAGTTTTCCAGAATCCCTTAAGCGGTACGGCTCCCGATCTGAGTATTTTAGATAATTTCCGACTCGCAGCCATCCGCACCAAAGCAAAAGGATTATCTGTCGGGGTTGATGATCAGTTTAAAAAACTGGTAAAGGAAAAAATTGCGTCATTGGGCATGGGGCTTGAAAATAAAACGGAGCAACCCATGGGAACCTTATCTGGCGGGCAGCGGCAGGCGCTCACCCTACTCATGAGCGTTATGGATAGCTGTAAATTGCTGCTGCTGGATGAACCGACCGCAGCCCTTGATCCGAGGTCGGCGGAGTTGGTAATGAAGACTGCAGATAAATTGATAAAGGATTTTGAATTGACTGCAATACTGGTTACCCATAACTTAAAAGATGCCTTTCACTATGGAAATCGCATTATTTTAATGGCTGAGGGCAAGATTGTGAAGGATCTGGACGAGGTACAGAAAACTGCGATAAAACAAAATGATCTTTTCGCGTGGTTTGGTTAATATTTGTGTTATTGATCGATTAAAAAATAACAATATTAAAAACGACCGCTTTGAGTCTATTATTGATGCTTACCAACTGGTGGAAGGCGCAATTATTAAAGGCAAGGAACAAGAAGAACTTTTTGAAGTAGGAGAGTATGATCCCGAAAAAAAGGGATATACTGTTTTTCCCTTCGAAGACGGCGTTAAATTTTATGATTTTAGTATCGTGATTTCTGAAGACGAGTTGATGGATAATTATCTGATAGAAACTAAAAAAGATGATGAGGAAGATGATGCGGATGATGAGTTGCCAGGTGACGGCATTTAATCGTCTGAATCAGAATTAGCTGAATTTAAGAATTACCAGAATTTTCATTTTTTATTAGCTCTCTTAATTCTGAAAATTTATCAATTCTGAAAATTCTGATTCAGATAAAAGTTTGAAATAAGCCTTGTTGGAAAATTTGAGCCAAAACAATATCTTTGTAAAAAATAAAACAATGCTACGTCTAAATTCTTTCCGCCAAATAACCTCTAAGCGCCCCATGGGCTTGCTGCGGAAGGGCTATGCAATGTCAAATCTCTTCTGCTTCCCGGTGTAGTTGTAAACTGCATCAGAAAACAAACAATTTATTATTTATTTAATCCGGGCTTTTGCACCGGAAAATTATATTTAAAGTTTATGGACATTTATTTGACTATAGAAGAGAAATATTTGCAGGCTGTTAACGAATTGAGCTATGGTGAAACTCCAAAAGCATTGCAATTGCTGAACGCAATTATTGCTGACGAGCCATTTTACGCACGGGCGCACTACCAGTTAGGTAAGCTTTATTGTTATGAAGTAAACGATTACCAGGCGGCAGGATATCATTTTAAAACTTGTGCCGAACTGGAGCCATCGTTCCCCGATGTGTATTATCATTATTTGTACTTGTTGGTTTTCCTGAAAATGGAAAAGCAGGTACCTATAGTTATAGCCAAAGCTTTAAGTGTGGCTGGTATTAATGTCAGTTACATTTATAGCCTGGAAGGATTGCATGCAGAAAAGAAGAAGGAATGGAAAATATCCATTGAAGCTTATCGCAAAGCATTCCTGGAGGCAACCAGCAAATATGAAAAGGATAAAATTGAAGAAAGTATTGATAGGGTAAAAGAAAAAAAACGCCAATTCAAAAAATACAACAATGAACAATCCAACTAGAAAGGTCCCGGCAAATCGGGACCTTTTCTTATTATGAAAATTGTACGCTGCCTATTTTTTATAGGTAATTTTATAAATACTCCCTTTTGCATCATCGCTTACATACAAAGATCCATCGGGGCCCATTGCGAGCCCGCAGGGGCGATGTATAGCACTACCTGCGGCGGCTTGTGCAACCGTTCCCGCAAAACCATTGGCAAATACTTCCCATTTTCCCGCAGGCCTGCCATTCTTAAATGGTTGAAATACTACAAAATACCCTGCCTGTGGCTCTGGCGCCCTGTTCCATGAACCATGAAAAGCAATGAAAGCCCCGTTTTTATATTTTGCCGGGAATTGATTGCCTGTATAGAACAATAATCCATCAGGGGCAAGATGGCCGGGATATGCAACTACCGGGTTAATCGCGTTTTGGCCGCCTAATTTTTTACCATCTCCGCCATATTCGGGCATTAATATTTTTTTATGCTGAATTTGGTCATAATACATATATGGCCATCCGGCATTGTCGCCTTTTTTTAGGGCATACAAACATTCGGCGGGTAACTCAGCTGATTGTTTTGTATCATAATATTGCGGAAAAAGGTCGTGCAATTGGTCGCGTCCGTGCTGCATTACAAAAAGCTGGTTGTTTTCTTTGTTCCAATCGAGTCCAACAACATTTCTTAACCCTGTCGCATACCGCACACCGTCCTTATAATGCTGATTAAGCTTACTGGCACTGAATTGCCAAATTCCACCAGCCGAATCTAAAATGGGGCAGCCCTTTTGACCTGGAGAGCCTTTTTGGCGATCCTTTACCTGACAGGCGTTAGAATATGCACCTATATTAACGTAAATGTGCCCCGCATTGTCCTATATAATCGCTTTAGGTTCATGTTCATGACGGCTTAATAGCCCGGTAATAATTAGCTCCGGCTTATTGGAGTTAATTACTTCGTTGGCGGCATTTAGTTTATAACGATACACTTCTTCATCGGTGGAAGCATATAGATAGCCGCTTTTAATATAAATACCGGTGCCGCCAGGACCAAAAGTTGATTTTACTTCGGCCTTCCCATCGGCCTGGTGTAAAAGAACAATTCCTTTGCCATCACTTGCGCCCCGCAGTTTCACATATATTTCGTTTTGCGGCGTTACGGCCAAATGCCGCGCACCTCCTAAATTATCAGCAATTATGCTGGCATTAAAGCCGGCCGGAAGTGTAAGCCCAGCATTATCAGCGGCTGGCAAATTGAAATTATTGTTTTTTTTACGCAGGTCATTTTTTAAAGCATTTAGCGACAAAAGGCCCGCAACTGCCGGTACCAGCAGTAAAATGGTTCCCCAGGTTTTTCTTTTCATTACAGTAGTGTTTTTGGTAGTCAAATTTAAATGAAAATACAATAAATACCGAAATGTGTTTTGTATCAATACGTTGACAGGAACCCTGATTATGAATAAAATTTCATCTCAAATTCATATTGATAAATATTATATTCTGTGAAATATAATATTAAAGAAATTAAATTCTTATTGTAAGTTATGCGATAGCTTATTGTATTGCAATATTAAACCTTTACAAATAACTATCGTCCTAACTATATAAATTTTAATAATATGAAAAAGATAGTTTTAATATCAGCAATAGTGTTTAGCGGATTATATTATAATACTGCAAACGCACAAATAAGAGTTCACTTAGGATTAAATTTCAGCCCTCGTCCGGTATATGTTCCTGAAAGGGTAGTGGTACAACAACCGGTTGAATATACTGAACCGGCCAACTACGACGGTGATGAGGATTACTATTACTTACCGGATGTGGATGCCTATTACAGTGTAACCGAACAGTGTTACTATTATAATGATGGTGACCAATGGGTATCAGCAGCTTATTTACCAGGCGCTTACCGTGATTACGACTGGCGCGCATCCCGCAGGTTTGAAGTTCGTGCCCCAAGACCGTTCATGCATAATGATTATTACAGGACAAGATTTGGTGGTACAGCATTCAACGGAAGATGGGACCGGGATAATAACCGTGAATACGCCAGGGACAATCATTTCAACGGTAACGAATATGGCAGGAATGATCAGCATTTTGATAACAACAGGGGATACGGCCATCAATATCAACCCGCACGTGGTCAGCAAAATTTTGGTCACAATGAACAGTGGGGTCAAAGAGATAACCAAAACAGTGGACAACAAAATTTTGGTCACAGCGGTCAATGGGGTCAAAGAGATAGCCAAAACCATGGACAACAAAATTTTGGTCGCAATGACCAGGGTAATCAAAGAGATAACCAAAACCGGGGTTATGACATGGGACGCGGTCAACAACACTTTGCTCAAAATAACGGTCAAAGAAACGATCGGAGCGAAAGAGGTGACCACAGACCATCCAGGTAAATTCCCTCTAACATATATTCAAATAGTTGAAAGGCTGCTGCAAGGCAGTCTTTTTGTTTGAACACGATTTTTAGGATTATCTTGATTACAATGATATTATTGATCAATATCCTGTAAATCCAAAAAATCGTGTCCAGACAACTAATACTCGCTTGCCGTGTTTAACAATTCTATATCCTCTTTGCTTAAATTTAACCGAGCAGCTTGTGTTATTTCATCCAGCTGTTTAATGCTGGTAGCGCTTGCAATTGGCGCTGTAATCCCAGACCTTGCGATTACCCAGGCTAAAGCTATAGCAGCAGGTGTTGTATTATTTTCTTTCGCAACTTTATCCAACGCATTTAAAATTCCAAGACCACGGTCGTTTAAATATTTCTTTATGCCCTGGCCCCGTTTGCTTTTTGAAAGGTCATTTTCAGATCGGTACTTTCCCGTTAAAAACCCACTGGCTAAAGAGTAATAGCTGATCACACCAAGATTATATTTGAGGCAAACAGGTTCCAATTCTTGTTCGTAAGCAGCACGGGCATATAAATTATACTCAGGCTGCAGGCTCTGAAACGCAGTAAAGCCATTTTGTTTGCTTACATCCAGCGCTTCTTTGAGCCGTTCTGCTCCATAATTGGATGCTCCGATTGCCCTTACTTTGCCTTGTTTGATCATATCTGTAAACGTTTCGAGCGTTTCGGCTAAAGGGGTGTCTTTATCGTCATCATGTGATTGATATAGGTCGATATAGTCCGTTTGAAGGCGTTTTAATGAATCTTCAACTGCCCGGGTAATGTATGCCTTTGATAATCCTTTTTTATCTGGCCCCATTGGTTTACCTACTTTGGTCGCGATAATTACATTATTCCGTTTCCCTGTTTTTTTAAGCCAATTGCCAATTATGGTTTCTGAGTCGCCGCCCTTATTTCCGGGTACCCAGGTGGAGTAAACATCAGCCGTGTCAATAAAATCAAAACCTGAATCGACAAAGGCATTCAATAAGTTAACGGAGGTTTGCTCGTCTGCTGTCCAACCAAATACATTACCGCCAAAACAAAAAGGGATTACCTTAATTCCCGATGTGCCTAATTCGCGTTTTTCCATAGCAAAAAAGCTTCTTATTGTTTTGAGATATGTTCGGCCAATTCATCTACCCAGCCGGATAGGTAAGGTTCAGTTCCAGCCACCCTTATCCACATGCCATTTTCATCCCGGGCGATGACAAGGCGCAACGTGCCGTCTATCGATTTAAAATCCCAGCAGTGGCCATAATCGTCATAATTGACTTGAGTAACTATTCCTTCCACCGGACTGTCTGAACCGGTTAATATTGCATCAAATTGTTGTTCCATGGTTTGTAAATATAAATGTTAGAACGTCTGCCGTAAGCATGTGTTTTATATTTTTACGCTGGTTGAACAATTTAATATAAATGTATTTTTACAGCGTGGAAAATATAAGCCCTGATCCTAAAGTTTTAACAGATATTGTAAAAACTCAAATGCCTTTTGGCAAATATAAAGGCACATTGATATGTGATCTGCCGGTATCTTACCTGGAATGGTTTAAAAATAAAGGGTTCCCGCCCGGTAAGCTGGGAATGTTGTTATCAAGCGTTTATGAGATCAGGATCAATGGTTTAAGCAAAATTCTTATGCTGGTAAAATTGGCACATAACAAATCATGAGAAACAAAGAGGGTTTTCTAAATTACTTAGCAATGACGATTTGAAGCAACCGGTGAAGGTATGTTTGCGTATGTTTA
Source organism: Bacteroidota bacterium (assembly GCA_025355225.1). Taxonomy (GTDB): domain Bacteria; phylum Bacteroidota; class Bacteroidia; order Sphingobacteriales; family Sphingobacteriaceae; genus Mucilaginibacter. The sequence continues at coordinate 4,462 of JANYAB010000243.1, read as the reverse complement.
GGAAAGTAAATTAAAATTCAATGAAGAAATTAGTATTATATGCAGCAGCCGTCTTATTATTCTGCGGATGCGCCAACGGACAAACCAGCAGCGATTTTGCAACGGTGCCACCAACTAAATCCGGAGAAAAGATAGCAACCTTTGGCGGCGGCTGTTTTTGGAGCATGAGCGAAGCGATGTCTGAACTAAAGGGTGTGAACAAAGTTGTTTCCGGTTATGCCGGTGGCAACAAGAAAAATCCAACCTATGAAGAGGTAAGCTCACAATCAACAGGTCACGCAGAAGTTGTTCAAATTTATTATGATCCCCAGGTAATCAGTTACGAAACCCTTGCACAATCGTTCTTTTTTGCGCACGACCCTACAGAACTAAACCGCCAGGGCCCGGATGAGGGCACAGATTATCGTTCGATCGCTTTTTACCGTACTCCGGAAGAAAAGACTGTCTTGTTAGGTGTGATTAAAAAGGTTAATACCTCAAAGCACTATGCTGAACCTATAGTTACCCAGGTAGTGCCATTTATAGCCTTTTATCCGGCAGAAAAATATCACCAGGGCTATTACCGGCTTCATGGCGATAATCCCTATATCGGCTCAGTTTCGGAACCTAAAGTAATGAAATTCAGAAAAGCAATGAAGGCGGAACTGAAGCCTGAGTTTCAGAAATAAACCAAGACCAGGTTCAATAATTGTAAAGCTAAGAGAGTTGACATATTTTACATTTGTCAACTCTTTTGGGTTTATAGTGCAATAAGATGCACTATTATTCTGTTCTCAAACTCTCCACAGGATTGGTCATTGCTGCTTATTTTATTTGATATTCAAGCAATTGCAAAGAACATTCCATGGCGCCTATGCGATTATTATACAATTGATGTGCGGTAATGATCAGTGAGTTATAAATAATTAACTGATTGAGGCCCTTGGTTAAATAATAGATCCACAATACTCAGATTTTTTAAAAAACCATGCCTTTCTTCGAATACCTGGAAATACTCTTTCTGATTAAATGCAGGTTCTCTTTTGGGGTGGATACTTTGCCTGAAATCGGTCAGCATCGGATAAGCAGCTTCGTAACTTTCAGTATAATTTAGGGTTGCTTTAATTTTCAGGAATTTCAATAACATTTTCAGCAATTTCTCATTAAAATCAAAGAGCCAGGTTTCTTTCATTTCGTAAAACGGAGCAAAATCATCCTCGTAATATTCAAAATAGGCCGAACGGCGATAACAGCCCTGCAAACCCATCCAATGCAAACGCTGCCAGTTAAAATCATAACTTATTTTTACATCCCTTACCGGCTTGTGTGCCTTCGAACCACGTACAACTGGTACTACCAGCGTTAGCGGGCCATCAGGTGAGTATATATTGGCCCGGTTACGGTACGTTTGTTTGGGGAAGTGTTCTTCCCTTTCTATCACAAAATCAGGGTTATAAATATTTAATTGTGCAAAATATTCAACCGGTGGAAGATAAAACATGGGCAATACAGCACCTTTTTCAATCATATACTCTATGTTTGTGTTCAAAATTGGGATAAAATAATGATAAAAAAAGGGCTTTCACGCTTAGTTCTATTCTTTTTATATCTGCTTTCGTTGCTTCCCTTCTGGCTTTTATACATTATATCCGATATTCTATTTATCATCATCTATTTTATCGTAGGTTATAGAAGAAAGGTGGTGAAACAAAACCTACAGAATGCTTTTCCTGAAAAAACGGATAAGGAACGTCATGATATCGCATGGAAATTTTACAGGTATCTCGCTGATTTGGTGGTAGAAACGATAAAAACAATCAGCATCTCACCCAAAGAATTAAGCCGCAGGGTAACCCCAACTAATCCTGACATTGTAAAATATCTTTTTGAGATTGATAAAAGCATAATTGCTGTTGCGGGGCATTATTGTAATTGGGAAATGGCAGCTTTAAGTGTGACCGCTGTTACTGAAAAAAAATTCATGATCGTTTATAAACCATTATCAAATATCGATTTTGATCGGTTTTTTATTAAAATACGCTCTCGTTTCAGAGGTATTCCCGTCCCTATGAAAATGATACTTCGTAAACTTGTCGAGTTGAAGAATGAGCCGACTATTACTGTTCTATTAGGTGATCAGACACCGGTTAAACACGAAGCCACTTATTTCACACCTTTCCTCAATCAGCCAACCGCAGTATTTTTGGGTCCCGAAAAAATGGCAAAAGCTTTAGATTGCATGGTAGTATTTTATGATATGCGCCGGATAAAACGGGGCTATTATCAATATACAGTAGTACCTTTGACCGAAAATGCAAAACAAACTGAGCCACACGAAATCACACAAGCACATGTACATTACCTGGAATCGGTGATCCGGGAAGAGCCGCAATACTGGTTATGGTCGCATCGCCGATGGAAATTTAAACCTGAAGAGAATCAATAGTTCATTGGTTCAAATCGTTCATCAGTTGAATATCAAAAGACTGATTAACAATGAACAAATGGCTAATGAACAAATGAGCTAAATAATAAATGACAAATACACCTAAAGTTGCCGTAGTTATTTTAAACTGGAACGGTATAAAGCATCTACGTGAATTTCTGCCTTCTGTATTGGCATCTACATGGCCAAATTTGGATGTAATTGTTGGTGATAATGGCTCTACTGACGGTTCCGCCGAGTTTTTACAACAGTATTTCCCATCGGTACAAGTTATTAAAAACGATAATAACTACGGGTTTACGGGAGGCTATAACCGCGTACTTCAACGGGTTGAAGCCGATTATTTTATTTTGCTTAACTCAGACGTTGAAGTGCATAACGGCTGGGTAGAACCAATAATTAGCCTGATGGAGAGCGACCCTCTGATAGCGGCGGCCGCCCCGAAGATAAAATCGTATGCTGAAAAGAACTATTTTGAACATGCAGGTGCTGCTGGAGGGTTTATTGATTATTTGGGTTATCCCTTTTGCCGTGGGCGTATGTTTTATGAGATAGAAGAGGATAGGGGCCAATATGAGCAATCGGGTGAAGTATTTTGGGCATCAGGCGCTGCCATGTTCGTCAAAAAAGAATACTGGGTTATGGCCGATGGATTTGATGATCGTTTTTTCGCTCACATGGAAGAGATCGACCTGTGCTGGCGCTTAAAAAATATGGGATTGAAGGTGATGTATTGTGCCGAGTCTGAAGTTTATCATGTTGGCGGCGGCACATTAAATACTGAAAACCCTTTTAAAACCTATTTAAATTTCAGGAATAACTTATTGCTGCTAAAAAATAATCTCCCTTTTTGGAAGGCTCTATTCATAATCAGCATTCGGATATTTATGGACCTGCTTGCCATATTCAGGTTTTTAAATGAAGGCAAGCGAAAAGATGCGTGGGCAGTTAGCCGGGCGCATCAAAACTTTGTCTGGCAGATTTTCAAGTCCGGAAGTCCAAAAGTCCGAAAGTCCGAAAGTAACTCAGACGTAAATAAAACCTACAATTCAAAACTCAAAGGCATGTATAAAGGCAGCATCGTATGGGATTTCTTTGTCAAAAAGAAAAGAACATTCAGCGCTCTCGACCCGGCTGAGTTTTATTAATACTCTTTTGTCGTTAGGATGGCATTTCAATTCCTTCTTTCTTAAAGGTAGCGTAAATGTCGGTTAGCAGCCGGCTTCTGAGTTCAAGGAAATTTGACAGATCATCCGCCCAACAGAATACGCTGAAATCAATTGATTTTTCGCTGATCCCGTTTATGAATACCGTAGGGACAGGATTAGCCATAATATCGTCCCTGTTTTGCAGCAGGTTCATCAATATTTTTTTAACCTTTTCTATGTCAGAGCCATTAGCTACATTAATTACCAGTTCAATACGACGGTTACTATTGCTTAATGTCCAGTTTACAACGTTTTGCGATATAAGGTCTCCGTTTGGTATAATTACTTCGGCCCCGTCGCTGGTAGCTAACTTACTCGACCTGATACCAATTTCTTTAATTGTGCCGGTACGGTTATTCACTTCAATAATATCACCAATCTGTACAGGCTTTTCAAAAGCGAGAATCAATCCCGATACCAGGTTGTTTACAATGTTTTGCAAACCGAAACCAATACCGACGCCAAATGCACTGAAAATGATTGTTAATTTGTCAATCGGGAAGTCAGATGCCGCTACTGCCAACAAAAAACCCGCTGTGAAAACACCCATTCTGATCAAAAGCGTGGATGCTCGATTTTTCTTTTTAAGCACAGAAAGATCAGTTGCGCGCTGCGCCGAAACATCATAAAAATAGCTGATAACTTTTGATACAAGTGTTGATAACCAGATAACGACAATAAAAATGACAAATCCGCCAAAAGTGAATGAAGCCCCGCCTATAGTTCTGGACTGACTTAATAAATCGCTCAGATAATCATGCATCCAATCATCAATATTTAAATTCTGAAGCAGGAAAAATATCCATAGCAATGAAGCAAGAAGACTTAA
>JANYAB010000222.1 GCA_025355225.1 Bacteroidota bacterium | reverse complement strand
GAGCCTCCTCTGTATCAACACCTTTTGGCAATGTATCCTTTATGCGGTCGGTTAACATTAATCCCGGCGCAACATTATTAACCGTGATTTGATAAGGGCCAAATTCGTCGGCCATTAGTTTCGCCATACCCACCACGCCCATACGCATGGCGGTTGAAAGCACAGAATTGGCCAGCACCGATTTTACCGAGACGCTGATGATATTGATGATACGTCCGCCGCCCGCCCTTTTCATATGAGGTAATACTTCCCTGGCGGCTCGCGAAAAGCTGAGCAGGTTTAGTTCAAATGCTTTTTGCCATTGGTCGTCGTTAAAGTTTTCGAATTTATCAAAGGGCGGCCCACCGGCGTTATTCAACAAAATATCTATCCGCCCAAAAGTGTTAGCCGTTTTTTTGATAACCTCTATCATCTGTTCGCTATCGGATACATCAGCCGGGATAGCAATCACCTGGTTACCTGTTATAGCGCTGATCTCTGCAGCGGTTTTATCCAATTCTTCCCTGTTGCGCGAACTAATAACCACTTTTACACCTTCGGCAGATAGCGCCAAAGCAACCGCTTTGCCTAATCCTTTACTTGCCGCCAGTACAATGGCTACCTTATCTTTTAGTTTGAGATCCATTTTCTTTAATTTAAGATGACTGTAAAGGTAAGGATATGCACATTTAAACTAATTTTGAATTTAATGAGAAAATTTATCCGCGGCTTTGGTTTTGCTTTCAACGGAATATGGCATACATCGGTCACCCAGCTTAACTTTAGGGTTCACCTAATTGCTGCAGTAGTAGCGGTGTACGCCGGTTACTCGCTCCATATCTCTACCCAGGAATGGTTGTGGATCATCCTTTGTATTGGCATGGTATTAATTGCTGAGTTATTCAATACAGCGATTGAGTTTTTGACCGACCTCGTTTCACCAGAGTATAATAAAAAAGCAGGCTTAGTAAAAGATATGAGTGCCGGCGCCGTACTTATCGCAGCTATTTGCGCTTTGGTCATCGGCATTATTATTTTTGTGCCCAAATTGTTGTTGCTCATTAATCATGCTTCATAAAACCAGGGGAATTGTTTTTAAAACCACCGACTATGGCGAAACCAGCGTGATAGTCCAGGTTTTTACCGAAAAATTTGGCCTGCAATCTTATATTATTAACGGAGTAAAAAAAACCAAAGCCAAAATAAGCCGTAATATGCTGCAGCCCCTCCATTTGCTGGATATGGTGGTTTACCATAAAAATACCGGTTCGGTGCAACGCGTGGCCGAATTGAAAAACTCACCTGCATTTCAAACCATTCCTTACGATGTGATCAAAAGCAGTCTTGCGATTTTTTTGAACGAAGTTTTATATAAAGCTGTAAGACAGCAAGCCGCCGATGAAAACCTGTTCGGGTTTGTGTTTAATGCCATTGAGTGGCTGGATCATCAATCCGTCGGTTTGGCTAATTTTCATTTGCTATTTTTGATACAACTCACCCGCTACCTTGGTTTTTACCCGGATCAAAATCCTGGTTTCACGGCTGATTATTTCGACATGAAAAATGGTGTTTTCACCAGGTATAAACCAGAGGGCCTCTCCTACCTTTCGCCACCTCATACACAAAATTTCTACCGTCTTTTAAGCTGCAGCTTTGAAAACATGCACCTGCTACGCCTAACAAATGACGACCGCCGATATTATATCCAAAAATTACTGGAGTATTATACCCTTCATATTGAGGGGTTTGGCAACATTCGTTCACACGAGGTGCTGGAAGAAGTGTTGGGTTGAACTTACAGGTACGTCAATTAGATTCTTCACTGCGTTCAGAATGACAATTTAGGAACTATTTATCCTGCCCTAAAACATGCTTTTTAATAAATTCAATGTTTGATTCGGGTAGGGCGTTGCCCGATACCTGGGTAATAGTACCATCCCAATGCACTTCGAGCTCAGCCGAAATATTGTTATCAATATTTACTTTCAGTTTATCCCCATCCTTTTCAACCCGGCACAACAGCTCACGTCCGCCATATTGCATAGTAAACTCGTGGACCCCTTCGCTGCCTGCTGCTTTGTTGTTCTCTGTATTGGTCATGATGATCTTTATTTGTTTAGGTGTAACACCGTATTGGGTATGTTGTTTTTAGAGAAACAATGTTGGGTAGCCATGGTTATTAATAAAAACTAACGTGGATTATAATTGTTAAACCATAATGAAGAACGACTACGAAGCTATTATGAAGCACAACGTATATTTATTAGCTACGGACCAAAATAATCCGTGCAGAGAAGTAATTCATTCAAGAGATGCTGATTTAAAAATCCGGATATTTTGCCTTGACAAGGAAACTTTTCATCCCGACAATAATGAAATTCAATTATACGGGTATGGTAACAATCAACTATATGCATTCGAAACAGTGGGTATTGCCTCGGAAGATGCTTTGGATATTGTGGAGGCAATACAGTGGTATGCCGACTATATTAAATGCCCCGAAATGGAAATTTTGCCTGAAGATCCCCGTTTGGTAAAAAAGTAATCTGTCATTTCTATACCTGTTATTTTGCTTATCAATACCATACCCCCTTAATTTCAAGCTAAAAGGCTTTTTTCTCCTTAATATTATTGATTTTTACACTGTCATGCATGATCTAAAAAATGAACTACGCAATCTGTGCGTTAATTATGTTCAAAACCGTATAGATACCGCGGTATGGGCCATCAAAGCAGCTCAGCAGGCTGCGAACGACGAAACCAAAAGCAGCGCTGGTGACAAATATGAAACAGGAAGAGCTATGATGCAGCAGGAGACAGCCCGTAACCAGGCGCAACTAAATGAGGCTAATAAATTAATGGTTGCCTTAAATCATATCACGAGTAACACATCTTCAAAAACTGTATTGCCTGGTAGTTTGGTTATCACCAACAATGGGAAATTTTACATAGCAATTAGTGCAGGTGCATTGATTTTTAACGGCGAGACCTTTTTAGCCGTTTCTCCTGGCTCTCCAATCGGGTTAAAGTTAAACGGACAAAAGATCGGTGATGAATTTAACCTGAACGGTAAATTTTACCGGATAGAAAATATTCTATAGATCTTATAAATTATTAATCAGCATAAATTATTTCAACAAGAATTTCGTCTTCAATTAATTTGTTTTTGACACGTTCGGCCAAAGTCGTCTTGCCCGCTCCGAATAACCGCAGAAAAGTAATATCATATTTTAGTTTCTCAATTTATTTTCATATATCTGTTATATGGTTTAGCCGTCCGATTCGCTGTAAATAGTTGTAAAACGGATAGGTTTTGAAATATTATGTTGGCATCGGTAGAAATGGGTTTTGCATCGATTTATTTACAATATAGCTGTATGACTATTCAGTATTAGTACGTAGCAAAAACCGTGTAAACACTGTCCGATAAGTAATAGCGAGTTCATATTTTCGTAAGTGAATAACTACTATGAAAAAACTGATATTTATAGATGACAGCCCTCTTGATCAATTTATTTTGAAAAGAATATCAACAAAATACAAATTGGGCTGTGATGTTAGCTGTACTGACAACGGCGAGGAAGTAATTGAATTTTTAGATCAACATAAATGCGACAAAAACGATTTGCCGGATATTATATTGGTTGATATTTATATGCCGCAATTTAATGGCTGGGCTTTCCTTGATAAAATTCAGTATTTGTATCCAACCCTCATCCGACCATTAAAAATCCATATTCTTTCTTCTTCAATTAGTCCAAGGGACATTACGCATGCCCGGCAATATTCATGCGTAGACTCTTACATATTCAAACCGATAACAAAAGAGCTGCTCGAAAAGCTCGTCGACGACGACGCGGCCGATAATAACTGAAATTTAAACCGGTATTAATACAGTTTTCCGTTTTCTATACCTACAACCCTATTTAACGCCTGTACAAATAGCTTAAGATCAACCAGTTAATCAATTTTTCGGACGGGCCTCTTTCAAGGCGCGTTTCAACACCATCACGCAGAAGCCTGTCTCCATGCTGTTGGAC
>JANYAB010000192.1 GCA_025355225.1 Bacteroidota bacterium | reverse complement strand
GCAGTACCCGGCAAAAGTATATAGCTATATTCAATGCTCTTTCCGTCGATTGATTTTTCTGTATCAAATACAACCCCATCAACATTTTTAACATTTAAATTAATATTGGGGGCACTTATGCCGAAACCGAAATTATGCTTGCTGATCTTTACCTGGGTAGAATCTTTTTTCCAGGCAGCGCTTACGTCTGGTTGCCATTTTTTCCAGTTGTCTGGTTTGGCTATTTGCAGATAGACATTAAAAAAAGATGCTTTAATTAAAATGGTTTTTTGATGCGTGAAAGGTATAAAGCAAATAGCACAAACGACAATCAATATCGATAATAAAATAACTTTTTTCTTCATTTAGGCCCGGTCGGTGAATAGGGTTTAAACTTACACAAAAAAATGCGTTTGGAGCATATCAAGCTAATAATTATCCAGTTTTTAAAATGAAAACCGGGTAGGTAAAATGCTAAATAATGTTGGCCGTGCCATTATTATTTCGTATATTTATAAAGCAATTATAACCCCCAAAAATTACCCGAATGAGGTTGAAAAAGTTGATCAGAATAATTTCTTTTATTTCGCTTCACCCTAAAAATATTTTCCCGAAAGAATTAGATTAATGACGACAAGTACTGCTGAATTTGGCCGTAAGTGGCAGGTTTTCAATATGTTTTTTTCAATACTGATAATTGCGATTATCGGTTTGTCCTCATGCAAACAAAAGGAAACCGAACCGGCATTATTTCAACAGCTTACTTCGGCACAAACCAACGTCCATTTTGTAAATAGCTTAAACGATAACGATGAGCCCGGCATCTTAAATTACCTATATTTTTACAATGGCGGAGGAGTTGCCATTGGCGATATTAATAATGATGGCCTGCCGGATATATTTTTTACATCAAATAAAAAAGGCGGAAATAAACTTTACTTAAATAAGGGTAATTACCAATTTGAGGATATAACCGAAAAAGCAGGGGTTGCCGGTACAGCTGACTGGTGTACAGGGGTAACCATGGCAGATGTAAATAACGATGGCTATCTTGATATTTATGTTTGCGCAGTTGCCGGTAAGTTAGGGTTGAAAGGTCATAACATGCTTTACATCAATAACCATGATGGTACATTTACCGAACGTTCAGCAGAATATGGCCTCGATTTTTCCGGGTATTCAACGCAGGCTGCATTTTTTGACTATAATCATGATGGTAAGCTCGATTGTTTTTTGCTAAATCAATCCAACCACTCGGTCGAAACTTATGGCGATACCAGTTTGCGGCGAAAAGTGAACAACCTGGCGGGCAGTAAGTTATATCTAAACAATAATGGTCATTTTACTGATGTTACCCAAAAGTCGGGCATTTACAGCAGCGCACTTGGTTATGGCCTGGGGCTGGCCATCGGTGATTTGAATAATGATGGCTGGGACGATATTTATGTAGGTAATGACTTCCATGAAAACGATTATTACTACATCAATAATCACGACGGTACTTTTACTGAATCCGGTGCCAAACATTTTAACCATTACAGTCGCTTCAGTATGGGAAACGACATAGCTGATTTTAATAATGACGGCCAGCTGGATGTTATCACTGCAGATATGTTGCCGGCTGACGAAACTATTTTGAAAACTTATATGGGTGATGAATCCTATGACCAGTATAAACAGAAGATTTTAGATGGTGGTTTTCAATATCAATATTCTCGTAATTGCCTTCAAAAAAACCTTGGAAATGGAGTAGCCTTCAGCGAAGTTGGATTGATGGACGGCGTTGCCGCCACTGACTGGAGCTGGAGCCCCTTGCTTGCCGACTTTGATAATGATGGAATTAAGGACCTTTTTATAGCTAATGGCATAAAACGCAGGCCAACCGATATGGATTATATCAGTTTTATATCCAACATATCTATACAAGGCATGCTTAGCACTACGCACCAGATAGATAACGCGGTAGTAGATAAAATGCCCGCCGGCGACGTGCATAGTTACGTTTATAAGGGCACACCAAGTGAAAAATTTATTGACAAAAGCGCATTATGGGGTATCAAAGATGCCATGCTGTCTAACGGCGCAGCCTATGCTGATCTGAACAATACCGGTCATCTGGATTTAGTTACCAATAACATTAACCATGAGGCTTGTATCTACAAAAACCGATCTAAGGACACCCATTACCTTAGCCTGAAGTTTACCGGCAGAGCCGATAATAGCTATGGTATCGGTGCAAAAGCCTATGTGTTTTGTGGTAAACAAATGCAGTATGAACAGTTAATGCTAACCCGCGGATTCCAGTCATCTGTTGAACCAAAATTGCATTTCGGATTAAATAATAATCAAAAAATAGACAGCTTATTAGTCGTCTGGCCCAATCAAACTTTCCAGGTAATCAGGGGTTTGAAG
>JANYAB010000168.1 GCA_025355225.1 Bacteroidota bacterium | reverse complement strand
TACCTTGCGTTTGGCAATGGTATCAATATAAAAAGAAGATTTGAGCTGATTGCGTAAACGGGCGTTTTCGCGGGCCAGGCTATCATTAACTTCGCGAAGTGAGAGATAGCCGTAAAGGTCGCTTACCTGTGTATATAAAATGCCTGTTACCTTATTGGTTGAATTTATGAAAGTAGCTTTTTGAAAAGAGTTGTACTTGATATAAATAATAAGAGAGCTTATTTCGAAGATAAGAAATAAAAAAAATGCGTTGTACTTAGTGATAAATATCAGGAGGTTACGCATCGACGATCAGATTTGAGATATGAGATTTGAGATGTTAGATATGAGCTAATCTTTCTCAAATCTCATATCTAACATCTCATATCTAAATTATTGCATCAGGAATTTAAAATTACCAATATTTTTCAACGCTGTACCAGTGCCGCGTACCACGGCGCGTAAAGGGTCTTCGGCAACGTGAACCGGCAGTTTGGTTTTTGCCGCAATTCGTTTATCCAAACCACGCAACAAGGCGCCGCCCCCGGTTAAGTAAATACCCGTCTGGTAAATGTCGGCGGATAATTCTGGCGGGGTAATTTCCAACGCCTTAAGTATAGCTTCTTCTATTTTAGAGATCGATTTATCAAGGCAATGGGCAATCTCAGTATAGGATACCATGATCTGCTTTGGCACGCCAGTCATCAGGTCGCGACCTTGTACGGCAAAATCAGATGGCGGATCAGCCAGTTCGGGCAAAGCGGCACCTACTTCTATCTTGATCTTTTCAGCAGTACGGTCGCCGATCATGATGTTATGCTGACGGCGTATATATTGTACAATGTCCGAGTCAAAGTTATCACCGGCAACGCGGATGGATTGATCGCATACGATACCCGACAAAGCAATCACAGCTATTTCGGTAGTTCCTCCGCCAATATCGATGATCAAGTTGCCCATAGGTTCCTCCACGTCAATACCAATACCTACGGCGGCAGCCATTGGTTCATGGATCAGGTAAACTTCCTTGGCGCCCGCTATTTCGGCCGAGTCGCGCACTGCCCGTTTTTCAACTTCAGTAATACCTGAGGGGATACAGATCACCATGCGCAAAGACGGGAAAAACCAGCCCTTGCCTTTGTTGATCATTTTAATCATGCCGCGTATCATATGCTCGGCAGCGTTAAAGTCAGCGATCACGCCATCCTTTAAAGGACGCACCGTGCGAATATTCTCATGGGTTTTCCCTTCCATCTGCATGGCCTGCCGCCCAATGGCGATCACTTTATTGGTTGTACGGTCAAAAGCCACAATTGATGGTTCGTCGACCACAACTTTATCATTATGTATGATGAGGGTATTTGCTGTGCCTAAATCGATGGCAATTTCTTGTGTAAAAAAGTTAAATAGACCCATTTGGTGTTTAGTTCAAAATAATCTGCAAATTTAGTTATAATGGCAACAATTTCACGAATTTAGACTTATTAAAGCGAATTAAACTAATTATTATTGTGTAAATTCGATTTAACTGGCATTTATTTTTTATTAATTAATGTTTAAAATGCCGTATGCCCGTCATTACCATTGAGATGCCCTTTTTATCGGCCATATCAACCGAGTCCTGGTCGTGAATTGATCCCCCGGGTTGCAAAACTGCAGTGATTCCTGCTTCGGCAGCAAGCTCCACACAATCTGGAAATGGGAAGAAAGCGTCAGATGCCATTACGGCGCCATGCAGGTCAAATCCAAATTCCCTGGCCTTAATGATAGCTTGTTTCAGTGAGTCAACTCTTGAAGTCTGGCCAACCCCGCTTGCCATTAATTGGTTATTTTTTGCAAATACAATGGTGTTTGATTTGGTATGCTTAACCACTTTATTAGCAAAATAAAGGTCTTTCAATTCATGTTCCGTTGGCTGCCTGGTGGTTACCGGCCGCATGTGATCCGGCCCTTCAATTACCAGATCCTTATCCTGCTCAATTACGCCATTTAGCAGGGTTTTAAATTGCTTAACCGGCAGCTCTACTGTTTGGCGGATCAAAATAATACGGTTCTTTTTCTGTTTTAATACCTCTATCGCCTCATCAGTATAAGCAGGAGCTATCAGCACTTCAAAAAATATCTTGTTGATCAGTGTAGCCGTCTCTGCGTCTATCTCATCATTGGCAATTATCACTCCGCCAAAAGCCGACACTGGGTCGCAAGCGAGGGCATCTATCCAGGCCTCTTTAATAAACGACCGGCTGGCTATGCCGCAAGCATTGGTATGTTTGAGTATGGCAATGGTAGGCTCGGTAAATTCGTCGATTAGAGATACCGCAGCGTCAACATCCACCAGGTTGTTGTATGACAATTCTTTACCATGCAGCTTAGTGAACATAGCATCAAGGTTACCGTAAAAAATTCCTTTTTGATGCGGGTTTTCGCCGTAGCGCAATACCTGGCTTCTTTGTATGCTTTGCTTAAAAACAGGCAGCTGATTGTCCTGGTTAAAATATTCAAATATAGCGGTGTCGTAATGCGAGGTGATATTGAATGCTTTTTGGGCAAATGCGCGGCGCTGATCAATGCCAGTTTCGCCATTTTGCGTTTTAAGCATATCACTCAATTCAACGTAGTCGTCCTTAGAGGCTACGATCAGTACATCTTTAAAGTTTTTGGCAGCGGCGCGGATCAGCGAAATACCACCGATATCAATTTTTTCAATTACGTCATCCTGTCCGGCACCCGATTTTACGGTATCCTCGAACGGATAAAGATCAACAATTACCAGGTCAATCTCTGGTATATCGTATTGGGCCAGTTGCTGCTCATCGCTCTCGAAATTCCTTCTCGCTAAAATACCTCCGAACACCTTCGGATGCAGGGTTTTTACACGTCCGCCCAAAATAGACGGGTAAGAGGTAAGATCCTCAACTGCTATTACTTCGGCACCCAAACTACGGATAAAGGTTTCCGTTCCGCCGGTTGAATATATCTTCACTCCCAAGCGGCTTAACTCGTGAATAATAGGTTCGAGGTTGTCCTTGTAATAAACTGAAATTAAGGCATTTTTTATTTGAACAGATTGACTCATTGACACACAATTTTTTTGAGCCGCAAAGGTAATGATTAGAGATTAGAGATTAGAGAATAGCGAGTAGTTTTTTTGTGGTTGTTGTTTGAACACGGATCAACCAGATTAAACGGATTTTCATGACCTTGGCTTAACGTCACATACGCGACCATATCATTCCGATGAGGAGCGAAGAAGCGATCTTGAACTGCGTAAGACGGCCAGTTGTCTGAATACTTAAGAAGTAAAACAATTAATCATTCCGTTAATTTCCAGCCATGCCAAAGGCTGCTTATTAATCATAAAACGGTGGAAACGCTGGGTGGTAATTTCTTCTTACAAAGCAAAGCCTTCGGCTTCCAGGTTCCTTAAAATCTTTTGTTCATCCACGGTGGAATAGTCGCCCTTATCGTATATTTCAGCTAAAAGTATCTGTTCTCTTTTATATACCACACAGGTAATAATTCTTGCTCCGCCCGATTTCCCACGCCCTTTACTGCTGATGCTCATCCTCACTTTGTACATGTTATTGCCAAGGGCGATGCCTATATAGGGCTTTTCGGCCAATTCTATTACAAAATTGGCAAGGTCCTGTTTCAACGATGGATATTTTTTTGCCGGCGCCTTTGCCCCACGTTTAAACGTGTCGCTGTACTGGATATCATAGCTCATCCAATAGTTCGCCTATAGGGTGGGTTTTAAGTTTACCCTGTTCAAATAATTTGGCATCGGTGAACGCTTGTTTATAGCGCAGGGATAACTCTGCTTCCTGTAGCTTATGTATCAATTCCTCATGCTCTTTATTAAGGGCATCCCACTCTTTGAAGGGAACGAGTACGCCGGTCTTTTCCCCTTTAGTATTTGTTACAAATTGAACGCTCATACTACAAATTTAAAAAAAATAAATTACTATGACTCGGCCTGCAAAGTTTTATCTATCTCTTTTTTCATTACAATCCAATAAAACTAATTTCGTCGTTTGCTTCTTCGACATCGAAATAATCCGCGTCCCATTCATCCCCTTTGCCAAGTCCTAACCATTTCCTGATCTCTCTTTGTTCACTGTTTTTGGGGCCCGCTAATATTTCTAACATGCTTAGATAGCCCCAGGGACCCCCGCAATTTTCAGGAGGGCAGGTCCCTCTTCCGCCGATACATCCTGACCGAATTATTTTTTCTTCAGCCATTTCTTCAAGGGTTATCTTGTGTGCCCAGTCGTCTCCGAAATCATAGATGTAGGTAAATGTTTGTCCGGGCGCGGTAAATATTGCAGAAAGTTTGACCATTTGGCTGTCTTCCGCACCCTGAATATCGTATTCAGGATCGGGAATTTTGTAAACAGTATTTGAGCTCCATCCTTGCTGCGAGAACTGGTATAGGTGGTAATTTTCCCAACCAAAAGCAGCCTGTATCACCATATGAAATTCATCCAGTGTCAGGTGTTCCGGAACAACCAGCCGCCGCCAAACAGGTGGCTTTTTAATGTCTTTTAGCTGGACTTTGAATTTGAAGGCCATTTTTTGTCAATTTAGTAAAATTAAAAAACTATCCCATTTTGTCTGAACACGATTAAACTGATTAGACAGATTTCCATGATTTTTATTTATTCCATCAACTATAAACCGTCTACAATGTGTTAACGATCACTTCAATTACAAGTATTCATATCGCTTTCCGATATACCCATCGGATTGAATCCCAATGGAAAAACATCCCGGGCATTATTCTTATAATGGAAAACTATTTTACCGCTATTGTTTATGTTAACGGCAACAGAGTCAACTATTCCTAAAGTGTGGTTTAAATAACCGGCAGGCAGGGTTGCTATACCGTTTTTAATTTTCAAACAATCCAAATCATTATAAATGTAAAAGTCGCGTACGTTTGCAGAATCCAGTTTTACACAAACCAGGTAGTAGTTTTTCCCGCCATACTTGTACACTTTTGAGTTTATGACCTTGCCTTTAAAGTGAAGCTTCCCAATTTGCGCCAAACGGATCTTTTGATTACCGACTCTACGTTCGGCATTATAGTACTGTGATATGGCAACACTTGCTAAAAACAAAGCAATAACTGCCATAACAAAAAAGATCCTCCTTGTATCGATTTCCATTCCGTAAAAATAGATCTGTGTATGTATTAGATGAGGCTGACGCCTGGCTATTTAGTAGTCGAAACAAAAAGCATCATTTTTTTGGCTATGAACTATGAACCATCAACTATGAACTAAAATCAGCTTTTCATCTTCTTAAGCAAATTCTCTATCACCCTCGGGAAGTGCTGATGCTCCAACTGCTGGCCTTTAAATTTGATCATTTCGAGGTTATCTCCCGGTTCGATCTTAAAGCGCGACTGATGCAGGATCTCGCCCTCGTCGAATTGCTCATTTACAAAATGGATGGTGATGCCGGATTCTTCTTCATTCGCAGCCAAAACTGCCTGGTGAACGTGATCGCCGTACATTCCTTTACCACCATATTTGGGCAGCAAAGCAGGGTGCAGATTAATTATTTTATTGGGAAACGCATTGAGAAGTGATCCGGGCACGAGCCACAAAAAACCGGCCAGCACGATCAGGTCTACCTGCAGGTTTTTTAATAACCTGATCACATTGTCGGTATCATAAAATTCGTGACGGGAAAAAATGTGCGATGGTACTTCAAAATTATCGGCGCGCTGTAAAACGTAAGCTTGGGGATTGTTGGTCAATATCAATACAACCTCGGCTTCGGAGCTGCGTTTAAAATGCTCCATAATTTTTTGGGCATTTGATCCGGAACCTGAAGCAAAAATAGCGATCCTTTTTTTCATTGGGGTTTTTGCTTTTAATAGCGGTTAATAGACTTGTACCGTACTTTGTTCAATGGAATAAATGTTATACGCATGGCGACATCAAAACGTTAAGAAGAATTTCAGAACGGCTCAAATATAAAATTTTGGCGGTTTTAATCCATATATTATGGCGTTTTTTGACGAACAAATCCATAAGTAGTAATTGTGCGCGCCTGGTTCGGTTTATAGTAGGTCTGTAGGTCGCCTGTTTGCAATATCAGGGAATATTGCCCCAAATTAAAAATTTTCGCGGTTTGGAATGGCTTTGAACTTTTTGCAGCCGTAGTGTCCTGGCAAACCATATCGGCGTATAAAAAAAGCTGATTTGATGAGAGCGACCAACGTCCGCTTGCAGCTGATTGCTGAAGACAGTCAAAATTGGTATAGGTACATGTATTATCCATGTTGAATTTAAACACCTGCGTTAAATTACACTGAGTATTTAAGGTATCCGAGCTAACTGCACTGGCCCCTAAATAATGCGTTACCTGTACTGATGCCAATTGCCACTGACCACCAGTAAAAAGAGTTTGAATAGTAAATTGATTATCCTTTTTGCATGAGTATATGATTAAACCAGTCCCCACAAAACCCAACAAACAGTATAGCAAAAATTTATATTTCATTTAATTTATGGCACCAAAAATAAAGAATCTGATTTAACAGCAGGCAATAGACAAATAATATAACTGCAAAAATGGCGATTTAGTTTAATTAAAAAGGGTAAGCTTGCTGAATAATAAATATGGTATAATAATTACAATTAATTTATGCCTATCCTATAAGTTTGCGAAAACATTAAAATCAACATAAAACTTATGACAACAGTTAAAGGCTATGCCGCACCAAAAGCTAATGTCGCATTAGCACCTTTTAAGTTCGATCGTCGCGAAGTTGGTCCGCATGATGTGCAGATCGAGATTGCTTATTGCGGGGTTTGTCACTCTGACATACACCAGGTGCGTGATGAATGGGGAGGTTCCATTTTCCCGATGGTGCCAGGACATGAAATTGTAGGAAAAATAACAAAAATAGGCGACCAGGTAATCAAATTCAAAGTAGGCGAAACCGCCGGGATAGGCTGCTTCGTAGATTCATGCCGCCATTGTCCAAGTTGTCAGGCTGGATTGGAACAATATTGCGAAGTGGGCATGGTAGCTACCTACAATGGTCGCGACAAAGAAGGGAACCCAACTTACGGTGGTTACTCCAACCAAATCATCGCCGACGAAAATTACACACTCCATATATCTGATAAACTGCCGCTTTCGGGCGTAGCACCGTTACTTTGCGCCGGCATCACAACGTACTCCCCTATAATGGAGTGGAATATGGGTAAGGGTCATAAAGTAGGCGTAGTAGGTTTGGGCGGACTGGGCCACATGGCAGTTAAACTGGCTGCTTCGAAAGGTGCAGAAGTTACTGTATTGAGCACTTCTCCATCAAAAAAAGCCGATGCAGAGAAGTTAGGGGCGCACCATTTTGTGGTAACGAGGGATCCGGAACAAATGGCGGCAATTGCCGGCACGCTTGATTTTATCATCAATACCATATCGGCTCAGCATGAATATAATGATTATCTTCCTTTATTAAAATTGGATGGCACTATGGTGCTTGTCGGTGTTCCGCCGGAGGCCCCAACGGTATCTGCATTTAACCTGATCATGAAACGCAGACGTTTGGCTGGCTCATTGATAGGTGGCATCAAAGAGACGCAGGAAATGCTGGATTACTGCGCCGAGCATAACATAATATCAGACGTGGAAGTGATCAATATCGACTATATCAATGAAGCTTACGAACGCATGATAAAAGGTGATGTTCGTTACCGTTTTGTAATAGATATGGCGAGTCTTTAATAAGTCTTAAGTCGAGAGTCTGAAGCCTTAAGTCGAAGGGTTCAGACTTTGAAACTTTTGATTTGTGTCCGTAATAATTGTTGATTAATAGTTCAAATTCCTTCTATTTTTGTTTTGACTTTCGACTTAGAGCTAACGACTTTCGACTTAAAACATGCTAATTCCATTTGAAAAATTAAGGTCCGAGTTTACCCGGGTATTGCTTTCTCTCGGTTTCGGAGAAGAAAAGGCGCTGCAATGCGCAACCATTTTTGCCGAAAACAGCCGGGACGGGGTGTACACCCATGGGCTTAACCGTTTTCCAACTTTTGTACAGTATATAAACGAAGGTCTGGTAATACCTGCCGCAGAACCAACTAAAGAAGGTGGCTTTGGGGCGATAGAACAATGGAACGGCAACCTGGGTCCGGGTATGTTAAATGCTCAATTTTGCACGGAAAGGGCCATTAGCCTGGCAAAAGAAAATGGTATTGGCTGCGTCGCTATAAAAAATACCAGTCACTGGATGCGTGGGGGTACTTATGGCTGGCAGGCTGCAGAAGCAGGGCTAATATGCATTTGCTTTACCAATACCATTGCCAACATGCCGCCCTGGGGCGGAATTGATCCGCGCTTAGGAAACAACCCGTTAATTATTGCTGTTCCGCGAAAAGAAGGGCATGTGGTGTTGGATATGGCCATCTCACAATACTCATTCGGGAAATTGAATCTTTATAAGTCAAAAAACGAGCAGCTCCCTTTACCCGGCGGTTATGATATGGAAGGCAACTTAACCACCGATCCGGCGGCGATCATTGAGTCGCAGCGCTCGTTGCCCGTAGGCTTCTGGAAGGGATCGGGACTTTCATTGGTACTCGATCTGTTAGCGACCGTACTTAGCCAGGGCCAATCCACCGCAGTAGTTACCAACAACGGATCGGAATCAGGTGTATCCCAGGTTTTTATATGCATCCAACCTAAAACCGGGTTACAAACTGATACACTAATAGAGGAAATTATTGACTATACTAAAAGCAGCAGACCCGAAAACGAAGGCGGGGAAATTTTCTATCCAGGCGAAAACACATTAAGGACAAGGGAGAAAAGTTTAAAGGATGGCGTTTGGGTGGATGAAGTGATTTGGGAGAAGGTGTTAGGGTTGTGATTTCACTTTCAAGACTATGGAATGTTTGGTATATTTGAATGATGATTAAATAGAAACTGATGGAAAACATATCTATTCCCGTTCCTCCATACATCGCACGTGCGTTTGAAAAAGCAGATACCTCTGTCAAAAGAAAGGCGGAAATCTATATCAATGCATGGCTTAGCGATTTTTTTAGTGGTAAGCCCGCTAATGAGCAACTTTTTGCGATCATGAAAAAAGCTACAGCCGAGGCTAAAGCAAATGGTTTTACCCCGGAAAAACTGGATGAATTGCTAAAGGATGAAGACTGAGTTTTGGATATTTGATACCAATACTTTGCTTAGCGCTTTACTTAATGAAGATTCAACACCGGGCACAGCCTTAAAAAAAGCCAGGGAAAGTGGCACCTTATTAGTTTCGGCTGAAACAGCTTCTGAATATTTTAATGTGTTCTCAAGGTCTAAATTTGAAAGGTACGTTTCTTTGGAAACCAGACTGGCTTTTATTGAAAATATTATTTCAAATGCTCTCGCTGTAGAACCAAAAGAAGGGGTAGATGCCTGCCGGACCCGAAAGACAATAAATTTCTCGAACTCGCGATAACAGCCGGTGCTGCATGCATTATTAGCGGTGACACTGATTTACTAATCCTAAATCCTTTTAATGGTATTCCGATTGTATCAGCTGCCGATTTTTTACGGCTTTTTTAATTTGATAGAAATAGAATCAACTGCCTAAGCCTTAAAACAGGTGCGGCTACTCCACCATCCCCTCAAACTTATCCCAAAAACCATCCTTTGGCAATGGGGCCACTATTTCAACAGGTTCCTTTTTTATAGGATGGACAAAGCGCAATCTGCGCGCATGCAGGCAGATACTCTTTTTCAAGCTGCCACGGGGATATCCATATTTATTATCGCCAACAATGGGACAGTCCAAAGTGGCCAATTGTACACGTATCTGGTGCGGGCGGCCTGTTATGGGGTTTACCTCTATTAAATAATAACCTTCCAGTTCGCCGGCCAAACGATAACTTAATTCAGACCGTAAACTGCCGGGCACCTCATGGTCATGAGCTTTGGTAACGTTTTTCTGTGGGTTTTTTATGAGCCAGTGTACCAAATTGCCTTCCGATGGTTCCGGCCGTTTGCGGACAACCGCGTAATATGTTTTATGCATATCCCTGCTTTTAAAAAGCTGGTTCACCCTGTCTAAAGCCTTGCTTGTTTTGGCAAACAGGATCACGCCGCTTACCGGCCTGTCCAAACGGTGCACTACGCCAAGGAAAGCGCCATTGGGCTTACTGTACTTTTTGGCAATATATTTCTTTACCTTTTCATCCAGCGACTCATCCCCGGTTTCATCCACCTGCACTATATCACCCGCCCGCTTGTTTACAGCTATAAGGTGATTATCTTCATAAAGAATATCCTTATCGGTAATCTCGTGGTTAATATATTTAATCTGAACTCTGCTCATAGGTTTTTAGTCGGAAAGACGAAAGTAAAGCGTCTTTAACTCCTCCCCTTCAGGGGAGGCAGGGTGGGGCTCAATATTGCTCCTTCTCATTCGGGAAATCCTTCGCCTTTACATCATGGATGTAATTTTTGATCGCCCCATTCATTATGTTGTTTAAATTAGAATACTGTCGCAGAAACCGCGGCTTAAATGCTTTATTGATACCCAGCATATCATGTATCACCAAAACCTGTCCATCGCAATGCTGCCCTGCGCCTATTCCTATTATAGGGATATGCACACTTTCGGCCACTTCCTTTGCAAGCTGGGCCGGGATTTTTTCGAGCACAATACCAAAGCACCCTAATTCCTGCAGCGCCAAAGCATCTTCCCTCAATTTTCGGGCTTCAACCTCTTCCTTGGCCCTTACAGTATAAGTACCGAATTTGTAGATAGATTGGGGGGTTAAACCCAAATGCCCCATTACCGGAATACCTGCTGTGAGAATACGGGTTACTGATTCCGCTATCTCAATACCGCCTTCCATTTTTATACCGTGCGCGCCGGCCTCCTTCATAATGCGGATAGCCGAGTTAAGCGCTTCCTTTGAATTTCCCTGGTAGGACCCGAATGGAAGATCGACAATAACCAAAGCTCGTTTGGCTGCCTTTACTACCGATGATGCGTGGTAGATCATTTGATCGAGCGTTATAGGCAGCGTGGTTTCATGCCCGGCCATCACGTTCGAGGCTGAATCGCCTACTAAAATGATATCCATTCCCGCTTCATCAACAATGGCGGCCATAGAATAATCATAGGCGGTAAGCATCGCTATCTTTTCGCCCCGGTTTTTCATTTCCTGCAATATATGCGTGGTGACCCGTTTGATTTCTTTATTTACAGACATGACGTTAGATTTGGATCGGTAAAGGTAGAACTCTTTTGGGATTTCGGATTTCGGAATTTCGATTTCGGATTTATTTTATTTATACATTGTGCTGCCTTATAATTCAAACTTACTTTATTCGTTTGCAAATGGAAAAATCAATCGGAAGATTAAATTCAATGTTTAATGAACTTCAAAAAAGCGATTTAATCTCTTTTGATGATGTTAAAGGAATGAAGAAAATTATGGGAGTTTATATTATATATTCCAATGAAAATGAAATTCTATATATAGGCAGCACTAATAAATTCCATATAAGATTTGGTGTAGATTTAAGACATGAATCTACACATACTCTAATTAAAAAACTCATGAAGGCCGGGATTCATCAGGATAGAAATACTGCAAGTGAATATTTTACGTACCAGTATAAATATAGAGTACATAAGTGCGAAACTAAACGGGAGGCGGAAGCATTAGAGCATATTGCAATATGGATATTGGATCCAAAATATAACAGTAATTATTTACCTGTTATTGAATAAAATCCGAAATCGAACATC
>JANYAB010000142.1 GCA_025355225.1 Bacteroidota bacterium | reverse complement strand
GCTGAACCTGGTTCATCACTTCGGGGCTGCTAAAATAAGTGAGAAAGTCCTGGTTGGTTAAATCCCTGCTGATGCCGTTACTTACAAAAACATCTTTCCAGCCATCGTTATTAAAATCAAAACAAAGCGCGCCCCAGCTCCAATCGGTAGCATTTACCCCGGCTAAGTCGGCAATTTCGCTAAAAGTACCGTCACCATTATTGAGCTGTAAACAATTTGTGGTAAACTGGTGATGAAAACTACTTTTTAATTTGGCATTATACACGTCGTACTCATCGAATTTGGTGGTAGTTTTCAGGCGATAATCGTTTTCGGGCAGCATATCGGTGGTAAACATATCCAGGAAACCATCGTTATTGATATCGGCCATATCCGACCCCATTGACGATAAGCTCATGTGCCCCATCGCCTCATCACTAATTTCTTTGAAAGTACCGTTATGTTGATTTTTGTATAGATAATCGTGCTCGAAAAAATCATTAGACACGTAAACGTCGTCCCATCCGCTGTTGTTAAAGTCACCGGCGGCCACGCCTAAGCCAAAGCCAATTTCACTGCCATATATTCCGGCCTGCGCGCTTATATCGACAAACTTCCCATTATCGTTTCTGTATAACCGATCACCGTTTTTCGGATCGCGTATGCCCCTGAGGTCCCGGTTGTAGCCAAAACTCCCGATGGGCCGATAACTATTATTTATTACCAGGCAATCCAGGTCGCCATCGTGATCAAAATCAAAAAATATAGCCTGAGTAGAAAGTCCTTTGTCATTTAACCCGTATTTGGCTGCCTCTTCTTTAAAAGTTCCATCCTTTTGGTTAATATACAATTCATTCGTCCTATCGGCATCTTTTAACCCCCCGCTGTTACAAATGTAAATATCTAACCAGCCATCACCGTTAATATCTACCATCGTTACCCCGGTATGCCACCTTTTTAATCCCTTTAAACCGGCTTTTTCTGTGACGTCCTCAAACTGCCAGTTACCTTTGTTCAGATATAACTTACAATCGCCCTGGTTTGAGGTGAAGAAAATATCGGGCTTGCCATCATTGTTAACGTCACCAATGGCTACACCACCACCATTATAAAAGTTACGATAGTTAAATACATTAAATTCACCATTGTCCGCAACCTTATTATTAAAAGTTATACCCGTTGAAGAAGCTGGTAAAAGCTGAAAAAGTGCCTCTTGTTTAGGCTCTTTTTTATATTGACAGGAAATAAAAAAAACAGTAATTACAAAAAATAATGGTCGTGCGTAGCCTGATTTCATATAGTGAAACAAATATATACAACTAAAAATGGAGTGGTAATTAATTACCACTCCATTAAATTATTGCTGGTTGTAAAAATTAATAACCAGTGTTTTGAGTAAGATTAGGATTTTTTTGCAGCGCCTCGGTAGGAATTGGGAATAATTGCGTATGCTTATCCGCATCGGGTGCTTTAAATTGCTTTTTGTCGCCGAAGTGGCCAAAGCGTATTAAATCCTGCCTTCTCCATCCTTCCCATACAAATTCGCGGCCTCTTTCGGCTAAAAGACTATCTGCATTAAAGGCTGCAGCGGTAAAATTAGGAACGCCTGCTCTTGCCCTAACAGGTGCAATATAAGTAAGTGCAGTCGCCGGGTCGCCTAAACGTAACACACATTCTGCTTTCATCAAAAGTACATCTGAATAACGGAACAGGGCAAAGTCAGCATCCTGGCTCTGATAACCCGGAGTAAGCTGCCATTTTTGCTGGCGAACACCGTCGTACTCAGTTGCTTTTTGTGCACCATTACCCAAAGCACTAACCTGGGGCCTGAAATTCAAAACTAATGAACTATCGCTGCCCCTTGTAGTTAATGGAGTAACCCCATCCGCAGCATATTGAATCCCATGCTGCCAGCCTGCTTTTCTTGAATCGGCATTGTTAAACGTTCCATAATAATCTGCATTAGCGCAGAAACCGTTCCATGGTCCGCCTGTACTGCCCCAATTGTATTTAGCAGCCTGGTTATAGTGGAAAGTCATCATCTGAAGTTGCAAACCAGGTGCGTAAATATGGTCGTAAGGGATCACGAAAATATTTTCTGTAGAGCCTGTGTTATTACTGGAAAAGTTATCCAGGAAGTTAGCCTGCAAAGAGTAACCAGCTTTAAGCAATGAGTCGCAATATCTCGAACAAGCCGTATAGCCGGTGTTATCGGTCGACCCGGTAATTACATTCTGGTTTAAATATAACTTGGCTAATAAGAAGTAAGCTCCCCACCTGTTAAGCCTACCATACTGGCTTGGATCTTGTGCCGGAGTTTTAGCACTTAATATAGGACCGTTTGTTGTTAGTTCATTAACTAAAAAAGTATAAACGGTTG
>JANYAB010000070.1 GCA_025355225.1 Bacteroidota bacterium | reverse complement strand
TGCTTTTAGGTGTGGTAACTTCAAAGTTAAACTATGCAGGGGCCCCGGCCCCTGTTTTTTTTCTTATTTTTATCTTTTATCGGACAACAGTGATTATAGATTAATATCGAATAATGAATTCTGAATGTCGAACATCGAAGTTTTAAACTTCATCATTCGACATTCAGAATTCGGTGTTCGATATTCAACCCTAAAGTTTGCTGAAGTTTCACCTGCCCCGGGAGACTAATTCCCCATCATCTTTAAAAATGTGGCTAATTTCTCTTTCAGTTCCCGCCTGTCGACAATAAAATCAAGAAAACCATGCTCCAGCACAAATTCGGCGGTTTGAAAACCTTTTGGGAGGTCTTTCTTTATGGTTTCTTTTATCACTCGTGGACCAGCAAAACCTATTAAAGAACCTGGTTCAGCAATATTAACATCGCCCAGCATGGCATACGATGCGGTTACGCCACCAGTTGTTGGATCGGTAAGCAGCGATATATAAGGAATTTTAGCCTGTGCCAGCAACGCCAGCTTGGCCGATGTTTTCGCCATTTGCATCAATGAAAATGCGGCTTCCATCATGCGTGCACCGCCTGACTTGGAAATAATTAAAAATGGTACCTTATATGCGATGCAATAATCAATAGAAAGGGCAATTTTCTCGCCAACTACTGATCCCATTGAGCCGCCTATGAAATTAAAGTCCATACAGGCAATCACCAGGTCCTGCCCATCAATTTTTCCGGTTGCGGAGCGTATGGCATCATTAAGACCGGTTTTACTTATGGTTTCAGCAAGCCGGTCAACATATTTTTTGGTGTCTTCAAAGTGCAGGGGATCACCCGAGCGCAAGTTTTCAAACAGCTCAGTAAATTCGTTATTGTCAAAAAGAATAGAAAAATACTCTTTCGATCCTATACGTATATGATAGCCGCAATAGTGGCAAACGTATTGGTTTTCAACTTGTTCGGAATAGTGGAGAGGTTTTTTACAATTCGGACATTTATTCCAGATACCATCCGGAGTTTCCTTTTTTTCCTCAGTGGTCGTACTTATCCCTTTTATTTCACGCTTGAACCAGGTCATTTCTTTATCTGTCTCTTCCAATTTACTGCAAAGAAACGAAAAAAATATTGTTGTAAAGTTGAAAGGTTATAAAGTTGTAATGTTTTAAAGAAAGAAGATGAAAAAGCCAGATCTTTTAACGATTGCCATAACGGGGCAATTTTTAACAATTTTACTTTTTTTAACCATTAATAACCATTATTTTATAACTTCGGGGCACAAAAAAAATTCATGGATTTAAAAAATTATAGAGGCGTTTTGCACGGTGACCAGGTGCAGGAGCTATTTGAAATTGCTAAAAAGCATCAGTTTGCCTTACCTGCGGTAAACGTAATCGGCACCAATTCTATTAATGCCGTTATGGAAACAGCAAAGGCCGTTAATTCGCCGGTAATCATACAATTATCACACGGGGGCGCCCAATTCTATGCAGGTAAATCGCTTGATAATTCCAAACTTCAGGCATGTATCTTAGGAGGTGTTTCGGCTGCGAGGCACGTACATCTATTGGCAGAGCATTATGGAGTAGCGGTTATTTTGCATACTGACCATGCCGCTAAAAAATTATTACCCTGGATAGACGGGTTACTGGATTATGGCGAAAAGTTCTTTGCCGAAACAGGCAAGCCTTTATTCTCATCACATATGCTTGATCTTTCGGAAGAGCCGCTTCATGAAAACATTGAAATTTCGGCGAAATATTTAGAAAGAATGGCCAAAATGGGCATGACACTTGAAATTGAATTAGGTGTAACCGGCGGGGAAGAAGACGGTGTTGATAATAGCGATGTGGATAGTTCACGCTTATATACCCAACCCGAGGATGTGGCTTTCTCGTACGAAGAACTTTCAAAAGTAAGTCATCGTTTCACCGTTGCTGCTGCTTTTGGTAACGTGCATGGTGTTTATAAACCGGGTAATGTAAAATTACAGCCTGTTATACTGCACAACTCGCAGGAGTATGTAAAGAACAAATATAGCCTGGCTGCCGAAAAACCAATCAACTTTGTATTCCATGGCGGATCTGGTTCAAGCCAGGCCGAGATTCGCGAAGCGATATCTTATGGTGCCATTAAGATGAATATTGATACGGATATGCAATGGGCATTCTGGGAAGGTATTAAAGACTATTACCAATCAAAAGAAGGTTATCTGCAAAGCCAGATCGGTAGCCCCGAAGGTTCTGATTCGCCAAACAAAAAATATTACGATCCACGTGTTTGGCTGCGCAAGGGTGAAGAGACTTTTGTTAAACGTCTTACAGGCGCATTCGATGATTTGAATTGCATTGATGTGAATAGCAAGCTGTAAGAGATTGAGGTGAAAGGATAAAAGTAAAAGGCAAAAGGTTTTTGTGTCTTATCTTTATCCTTTCGCCTTTTAGCTGAATAAATATGTCTCAAAAGGTACAAGTAAACAAAGTAACTGATCCTGCTAATCTTGAAAAAGTGTTTGCCATTAGGCGCGAAGTTTTTGTGGACGAGCAAAACTGCCCACCCGAACTGGAATGGGAACACGAAGAAGAATCCAATCATTTTTTAGCGGAAGTTGATGGTATACCTGCGGGAGCATCGCGCTGGCGCAAAACGGACAAAGGCTATAAACTGGAGCGTTTTGCCGTACTAAAAGATTTCAGGGGGAAAGGCGTGGGGCAGGCCCTTGTAGCCGCAGTTTTGAACGATCTGCCCAAAGACGCTGCTCATATATACTTGCACGCCCAGGTGGATGCCGTAACTTTATATGAACGGTTTGATTTTGTAAAAATCGGACCTGAATTTGAGGAGGCGGGGATCAGGCATTATAAAATGGAAAGAAAGTGATTTCGGATTTCGGAATTTCGATTTCGGAATGTTTATTAATGACGATGGAAAATAAATATGAAATTATTATGTACTGGAGCGAGGAAGATAATTCAGTAATCGCAGAAGTTCCAGAACTGGCTGGTTGTATGGCTGATGGAGAAAATTACAACGATGCCCTACAAAATGTTCAATTAGTTATTAATGAATGGATAGAAACTGCCAGATCATTAAACAGACCAGTCCCTTCGCCCAAGGGAAAGTTGATGTATGCCTAACCAAATATACTAACCGAATAATCCATCGCTTCCTGTAATTTATCTAAATTAAGCTTAAGGTCGATGTTTTTCGATTGGAGGTAACCAATCACGTTTTCAGTCGCAATATTGCCTGTAAGCTCATCTTTGGCCATCGGACAGCCGCCATATCCTTTTAGCGCGGTATCAAACCTTTTGCAGCCGCTTTGATAAGCGGCTTCTATTTTTTCGAGCCAGGTGCCGGGAGTGGAATGAAGATGTACCCCCAATGTTGTTGCCGGAAAATGACTGGATAGTAAAGTAAATAGATCTGTTATTTGACCGGGTGCGGCGATACCGATTGTATCAGCCAGCGAAATATACTGTATCCCCTCTTTAATTAACTTTTCGGCCCATTGCAGTACCAGGTCATTGCTCCATTCATCGCCGTACGGATTGCCAAACCCCATTGATAGATAAACCAGCAAGTCTTTCCCTTTTTTATCACTCAGCTCCTTTATTCTTTTTACTGTTTCAAATGCGTCGTCAATACTTGCATTGGTATTTCGATGTTGAAATGTTTCGGATATGGAAAAAGGAAACCCAAGGTAGCTGATCTCCTCATATTGCAAAGCTTCTTCCGCCCCGCGAAAGTTGGCTATGATGGCCAGTAGTTTAGATATTGAACCGCTTAGATCAAGCTTTTTTAACACCGTCGCGGTGTCCTTCATTTGTGGAATGGCTTTGGGTGATACAAAACTCCCGAAATCAATAGTATCAAAGCCTACCTGCAATAGCAAATTAATGTAAGCTGCTTTTATATCTGTTGGGATAAAATCGGCAAGCCCTTGCATAGCATCGCGCGGGCATTCTGTAATTTTTATTTCTGCGGGCATTATTTTTATGAGTTGATCTATCAGAATTTTGAACTGTGAATAGCTGATTTGTGCTCAATATCGTTATGAAGTTCCCCTGTAAGTGCGGCAATATATCTTTCAAATGAGGTAATCACACTCCTTGCATCTTTTGCTATTCGTCTTGAATCTTTATTTATCTCCTTTTCATACAGATCATAAAGGGTCAATCTTCTGTTACCAGACTGTGTGGGCATAAAGAAAACAACATTATTTATCGTATACCTGTAACGACCATTTTTCATATCGATAGTAATCGAAAATTGCGTCGAATACTCTTCTACATCACTATTATCATCGTTAATGTTAACCGGGGTAATATTCAGATCCTGCGTAGTAGTAAAAATAAGCTTGCCTTCTTCTTCGTAACCATAAGTTTGCTGGAAATTTTTTGAAGCCATAAATTGAAGGGCGCGGAGGTATATCTGGCTCACCTTAATATTACTATCCAGCTTAACAACCTTTTGATAGTAAGCATTGGAATTGTCAATTTGTAAA
>JANYAB010000685.1 GCA_025355225.1 Bacteroidota bacterium | reverse complement strand
GGCCCGGTGGTGAAGGGCGATGTCATGGTATAACTAATGGCTTTTTGTATGGGGGTAAATGATGGGTGCGAATCATCCGGGCCGCCATACGCGTCGAGCCAGTTTGTGGTCAGATAATTATTAACTATTTGCAAATAATCCGGGGGAATAATACAATCCGAATCGAATATGATGAAATAATCACCTTTGGCCCTTTCAAACCCATAATTACGCGTAAAACCTTGCCCTTCGTTTGCCTTTACAAAATACCTGACATTGAGCTTATCCGCAAAACTATTGACAACATCTGCTGCATCATCCACCGAACCATCCTCAACTACCAGGACTTCGAACTGCTTATAGGATTGTAAAGTAAGTGAATCAAGCAGTTCTTTAATTTCTTGCGGACGGTTGTACAGAGGTATTATGATGGAAAAAAACATTCTCTTAGATTAGTTAATTTGGTAATTTGAAGATTTGAAAATTGTTAGGGACTTTGGGCTTTTTATCATTTTCAAATTTTCAAATCATAAAATTTTCAAATTAAATCGTTTCCTCAACCTGGTAATGATTGCGGTCATGTGAGCTTCGGGCAACCAGTTCGGCAACAAAGCCGGTTAGGAATAGTTGTGAACCTAATATGATGGCTACCAGGGCAATGTAAAACAAAGGCTGCGCGGTGATATCGCGAAACTTTTCTCCATGGGCAATGTCATATAATTTATCTGAGATCATCCAAATCGTGATAACTAATCCGGCAAAAAAGCTTAATACGCCCATGGAACCAAAAAAATGCATGGGCCGTTTGCCGAATTTCCCAACAAAAAATATAGAAAGAAGGTCTAAAAAGCCATTTACAAAGCGGCTCATGCCAAATTTTGTTTTACCGTATTTACGGGGATGATGTTCAACAATCTGTTCGCCGATTTTAGTGAACCCCGCCCATTTGGCGATAACCGGGATATAGCGGTGCATTTCGCCATAAACCTCGATATTTTTTACTACAACATTACGGTAAGCCTTTAAACCGCAATTAAAATCGTGCAGATTAGGTATGCCTGACATTTTACGGGTGGCAGCGTTGAAAAATTTGGTTGGGATGGTTTTACTTAACGGGTCGTACCGTTTTGCCTTCCAGCCAGATACAAGGTCGTATTTATCTTCAATTATACGGCGGTAAAGCTGGGGTATTTCGTCGGGGCTATCCTGCAGATCAGCGTCCATGGTGATCACTACGTGGCCTTTGGCTGCTGCGAAACCTACATTCAGCGCGGCCGACTTACCATAATTGCGCCTGAATTTAGTGCCTTTTATAAAAGGGTTATTTTCGCTTAGCGTGCGAATCATCTCCCATGAGCCATCTGTACTGCCATCGTCAACAAGGATAATTTCGTAGGTAAAACTGTTTTCCGACATTACACGGCTTATCCATGATGTTAATTCCGGTAATGATTCTACTTCATTGTAAAGCGGTACTACAACTGATATATCCATTGATAAAGGATGCGATTGGAGATAAGGTGCCTGAAGCTTTTCCAAATCATCTGCAAAAATATAAAAAATAGTAATGGTTCCTTTACCGGGTGCGAATCAATTTGTCGCTCCGGCACGAAACGAGGTTGTGTCAAAAGAATTAATCGACGAGAACGAACAGAATAATACCTTGCCTACCGGCAGGCAGGTTTGTTCTCTGTGAACTTTGTGCCCTTCTTTGTGCATCTCTGTGGTAAAATTAAATTAACCGCAGAGGACACAGAGATTTTAACAGAGAACCACAGAGTTAACCTATTGCACAAATATGCACACCTTTTAATCCGGTGTTAAAAGCTATTCATATTCAGGCAATACAGCTGAAACACCTGTTGATAATACAATGAAATCGAGATATATTTATTGGAAATTCAGAATGTTAATTTATACAGACAGACTGGTTGTCTTTATATCAATTCAATTGTGAATCCCTGGTTCCTGATTGTTAACTCTTGATTCATATTAAATACATGATCCTATAAAATTAATTTGTTATGAGGGATAAAAAAGAACTTATTGGTACAAGCCGGAGTTCGGTGGCTAACCAGCTCAATGCGATTAAAGAAAGCATTACTAAACCAGCCCCCACTTATAATATGGATGGGCTCATAGAAGAAAATAAACTGGCCTGGTTTTGTAAAAATCTTATGAACCTTGGTAATTCCCATTTTACTCCTTATCCTCCCTATAGTGACCCCGCCGGTGGCCTTTTTGAAATTCAAAAGGGCGCTGACGAGCCGGTTACAATCGCTTTACTTAGTGATTGGGCCTCGGATACGGCTGAATCACAGCAAGTAGCCGCCCAGGTAGGTACTAACGATTACAGTATACATTTAGGCGATACCTATTATGTAGGCAATGATAAAGAAATAGCCAGTAATTTTAATACGAGCCTCGGGGGCGCGTGGCCGTATGGTTCGCTTGGTAGTTTTGCAATGCTGGGCAATCACGAGATGTATTCAAACGGAGCAAGTTATTTTCAGCAATTGCTGCCGGTGATGGGTAATTATTATGCCGATCATAAGCAAGTGCAAGAGGCCAGTTTTTTCTGCCTCGAAAATAGTTATTGGCGTATTATTGGCCTTGATACCGGTTACGATTCACTAACAGGATGGCTGGGGTTAAAAGCTAACGCGAATCTTGATCTGCCAGATGTGCAAAAAGCATGGCTTCAAAATACGGTAAAACTGAACGAAGATAAGCGAGGCATTATCATTCTATCTCATCATCAGTGCTATTCTGCCTTCGAGGATGAATTTCCTAATCCTGGTAAATTTATTTCATCCTTAATGCAACCCGGAAGAGACATCATCTGGCTTTGGGGACACGAGCACTGGTTTTCTGTTTATGGAGCCAACAAACTCGACAATGGTTCAAATGTTTATGCAAGATGCATCGGTAATAGCGGGATGCCGGTGGAGCTAAAAGATACCAATGGAAATCCAAAGGTGCCTAAAAGCTCAAATGTTGGGGACGCAGTAAACCGGAACCTGGTTTTGTATGATAACCGGCAAAAAGAAGTTATAGACGCAACCATACCATTAGGTTTTAATGGGTACACTTTGCTAAATCTTGAAGGCCCAAAACTTGTGATCAGCTATTATGATGATAATAACATGCAGCCGCAATCCAGGAAGGTTTTGGAGGAAGAGTGGTCGATAGATATTAATACAGGCAATTTATCAGGAAATTCTATCACTGATCTTACCCTTACCAGCGATTTTCCGTTCAATTTATTTTCGGGTGATTTGAGTAAAGCGATCAAACCGCTATAGCAAATGATAAATATCGAACACCAAATTTTGAACGCCGAATATCGAAGTTTTAAACTTCATCATTCAATATTCGGAGTTCAGTGTTCGATATTAACTTACTCATAACGCAACGCTTCAATCGGATCAAGCCGTGAAGCTTTTTGGGCAGGGTAATAACCAAAGAAAATACCTGTAACTGCGCAAACAACAAATGACAATACTACCGATGATTCGGATATTATTGTAGGCCAGCCTAATGTGAGCGTAACTATTTGAGTAGAAAGGAAGCCAATAAAAACACCTATTATACCCCCGGTTATGCTGATTATAACCGCCTCCATTAAAAATTGCATTAAAATATCTTTGCCGCGTGCCCCAATTGACATGCGCAACCCAATTTCTTTTGTACGCTCTGTTACTGAAACGTACATAATGTTCATGATACCAATGCCGCCTATTACCAATGAAATTCCGGCCACAACCGTTAATAAAACAGTTAGCAGCCCGCTTGTTGAGCTTAACGTAGCAATCAGTTCCTGTTGGGTTCGCACCGTAAAATCATTGTCTTCATTAGCTGTCAGGCGGTGTGACTCCCTTAATATCTGGGTCATCTCGGTTACGGCTGCATCGGTAACCCCGTCGTTAGCTGCTGAAGCATAAATATTTGAATAATAGATAGTAGCTAATATTCGCTTTTGTACCGTTGTGTAGGGTGCAATTAAAATATCATCCTGGTCCTGCCCAAAAGCATTAAATCCCTTCGGACTTAATACACCGATCACCTGGAAAGGTAAACGGCCAAAGCGGATTACTTTGCCGATCGGGTTCTCTCCGTTGGGGAACAGGTTATCGATTACTGTTTGTCCGATAAGACATACTTTGGCAGAAGTTAAAATATCGTTTTGCGTAAATGCAATTCCATCCCTAATTGTTAATTTTCTAATATCCAAATATTCTGTGCTTACTCCAGACATTGTTGTAGGCCAATTTAAAGCGCCATTAATAGCTTGTCCCCGTGATGTTACAGCAGGCGATATTTCGGTAATATATTGCGCGCCGGCCTTTAAAGCAGTGATGTCTTTTATAGTAAGGGTCTGAAAACTGGAACCTGCAATCCTTACCCCGCCGTTCAGATTACTGGCTGGTTGAACAGTAATCATGTTTGTCCCCATATTTGATAGCTGGTCGTGAATGCTTTGTTTTGACCCCTGTCCGATAGCAACCATAGCAATAACTGAGCCCACACCTATAATTATGCCGAGCATAGTTAAAAATGCCCTTAGCTTATTTCGCTGTAGTGCTTTAAGTGCTATCCGTATCAGGTTAATTAAGCTCATTATTTTTTTATTTTAATCACTAATTCGCGAATTCAATAATTCAATAATTAATAATCTTCCACTGCGGGTAAGTTTTCCAACATTTCTTTTGCCGAGCGTTTATTTTCATTTTGCGTGTCTTTTTGTATTTGCCCATCCCGCAATTGTATGGTGCGGCTGCTAAAGGCAGCGATATCGGGTTCATGTGTTACAAATACTATGGTTTTCCCTTGCGCTGAGTTAAGCTCCTGCATCAGCGCCATAATATCGTATGATGTACGACTGTCGAGGTTACCCGTGGCCTCGTCAGCTAAGATCATCACAGGTTCGTTCACCAGCGCCCTGGCAATGGCTACACGCTGCTGCTGCCCACCTGATAACTGGCTTGGGGTGTGGTCAAATCTGTCGGCTAATTTTACTGCCTCCAAAGCATGCACTGCTCTTTCACGCCGTTCTGCCGCGCTTACATCTTTATTATACAGCAGGGGCAGTTCCACATTTTCAAGGGCAGTAGTCCGCGGCAGTAAATTATACGACTGGAAAACAAACCCGATCTTATGGTTACGTAACATGGCCAGTTCATCGCGCGATAAAGTTTTAACATCCACTCCATCCAGGAAATAATTCCCTATGGTGGGTTTGTCAAGGCAGCCCAAAATATTTAATAAAGTTGTTTTTCCCGATCCGCTGCTGCCCATTATGGTCACAAACTCACCGGTATTCACATTAAACGAAATGCCCCTGAGCGCATGCACTGTTTCGCTGCCCATAATAAAATCGCGTTTAAGATCCTTTATTTCTAATATTTTTTTGCTCATCGGGTCCTTCCGCCCCCTGCCGGCCGTTTAGGTAAAAATGGGCTGCCTCCCGGAGATGTTGAGGCAGCAGCTACAGTACCATTTGGTCCGCCACTTACGCCTGTTGCCACCATATCGTTAGCCGTTAAGCCCGATAACACTTCGACATGTGTATTATCGTTTAACCCGATCTCAATTCTTTTTTGCACCAGTTTCTTGCCCTGTAATAACCATACCAATGCCTTTTGCTTACTTACCCCGGAGGTGTCATTACGGCTCTTGGCAGTATGCGAGATCTGGTTAGCCGTTGTACTGCCACCCCCTGTTTTGCCCTTGCGCGGACCCTTATGAGCTGGTTTGCCCACAATTTCATAATCTTTCATCAGTGACGAATCGGGGGTAAAGGATAAAGCTTTAGCAGGTATAAGCATCGCATTATTCACTTCTTTGGTGTAAATGATAATGTTGGCGGTCATACCCGGCTTTAGTTTCATATCGTTATTGGGGGCATTAATAATGGTGGTATAAGTAACCACATTTGATGATACTGAGGGATGCAGTCTTATATCTTTAACTGTTCCGCCAAACTGGTCGGTTATAAAGGCATCAACCGTAAATGATGCACGATTCCCAGCTTTTACGTCGCCTATATCCGCTTCATCCACATTTGCGTCAACTTCCATTTTAGTAATGTCCTTAGCGATGATGAACAAAGTAGGCGTACTAAAGCTGGCTGCCACCGTTTGCCCTATATTAATGTTACGGTTTAATATGACACCGTCAATGGGCGAATAGATATCGGCATATGATAGGTTTTTCTGTGCCGATCTTACTTGTGCCGCAGCGCTTTCCACCCCTCCTTTAGCCGCATTATAGGTATTAAGGGCGCTATCATAATCAGCTTTGCTTATGGCATCGGTTTTAAAAAGCAGGTTTTGCCGGTTAAAATTATTTTTGGCGAACGCAAGCTGGCTTTCGGCATTTTGTAGATTCCCTTTGTACAGGTCGAGCGTAGCCTGAAGCAAAGATTTGTCAAGTTCGGCCAGTAATTCGCCCTTTTTTACTTTCGAATTAAAATCAACATATAAGTATTTAATAATTCCGGATACCTGGGTGCCCACGGTAACTGTATCAACCGGCTCTATTTTGCCAGTAGCAGTTACACTTTGTGCTATGTACCCGATTGTCGGCTTTTCAGTTTGTACGGTAACAGGCACTTCTTTTTTATGGATGAATATGAACCAAATAAGCAGTATAGCTATCAGTATTGCTGCAATAATTAATATTCTTTTTACATTAGGTTTCATGATAGCTCGATTTATAGTTTGATGGGTATGCCGCGGTAAAAATCATATATCTTCAGGGTTAGTAATTCATTATACTTAGCTTGTATAAAAATCTGCTGTGACTGAACAAATAAGGTTTTTTGCAATAAAAAATCTACTGTGTTGGCTACACCCACCTTTAACTGCTCACTTGCAATGCGGTAGCTTTCTTTGTTGAACTTATATTCTTCAAAAGCCGCGTTGTACTGACTTTTTGCATTTTCAACATTAATATATGCCCGCTCAACAGTTTGCGATAGTGTTATTTTTGTATTTCTAAGATCAAGCTGCGATTGGTCAACTTGTATTTTTGCTTCTTCAACCTGAGTTTTTACTACTCTTTTAGTAAATATGGGTACGGCAAGGGTAACGCCGACTTGCTGGTTAAAATTACTGTTGAGCTGACCAGGAAATATACCTCCCTGGCCACTAACATAACCAGAATTAAGCGATCCGCCTGCGGTCAAAGTCGGTTTATAACCAGCCTTGGCTTTTTCAACATCGTATTGGGAAATCTTCACAGCTAATTCGCCATTTTTTACTTCTGGCCGATTAGTTAGCGCAATTCTTTCGACATCGTGAAATGCGGTAATACTATCGATTGCGGCAATAGTATCCGGTTTCGAAATATCAAAATCAACATCACTTGGTAAAACCAAAAGCTGTTTTAAGGTAAGGATATCACCCCTTTCTGCATTTTGTGCACTGATTAAGGTGTACTGATCGGTTGCCTGCTGGGCTTGCAACTGGATGAGTGCAGCGCGAGCGACGCTACCTACATCATACCTTTGCTGCTCCAACTTTACCTGTGCCCGCGAGGTATTTACCTGGTCGGTATCAAAAATGATATTTTCCTTATCTAACAAAATAGTAAGGTAGGCTTGTGTTACCTGTAGGGTGGCGTCATTTTCCTGTTGGATGATGCTAAGGTTTGCCGATTGTACCGCGAGGTTTTTTTGAAGTATTGTATTATTGATATAATTGCCGTTGTATAAGGTTACTGACGAGTTTAAACTATATGAGCCTGAAGCTGTGAAGCCTGAACCGCCGCCACCGTTACCGTTATTATTATTTGCATGCGCGAAATTCTGTGAGGCGGAGCCTGAAAGACCGGGCAAACGGGCCGCTTTTGCTAATAAATACTCTTGTTGACTGGTTAGTTGTGAAAGACGAAGCGTATTGATCTGGATATTATTCTTTTTAGCATAATCAATACATTTCACAAGATCCCATTTTATGGTTGTGCCCATTAATGTACTGTCCTGTGCGTGGAGGTTTTGAAAACCAAGAAGCAACAACAGGAGCGGGATTACTATTTTCCGTTTTAGAAGCATAACTTATTCTTGTATCGGCTAATTGGTTGGTTTGGCAGATGATAATGAGTTAATAGAATTTTTAAAGAAATGTTTGACTTGTAGATACTTATAGTTATAAATCCTTGTAAAGATTTAATTAAAGTGACTTACCAGGGCTGACATTTCAACTGTAAAATTGCCAAATGTCACCCAGGCAAAGAATGACCCGTATCATAAAATTTTATGATCACTTACAAGATTTGAATAATCCTTACAACTTCACATGCAATAAGTACAATTCTTAAACCCCATTGTATCGTTTAAGTCTTAACTCCCGTAATGTTCAATGAGGTGCG
This sequence comes from Bacteroidota bacterium, assembly GCA_025355225.1. Lineage (GTDB taxonomy): Bacteria > Bacteroidota > Bacteroidia > Sphingobacteriales > Sphingobacteriaceae > Mucilaginibacter. Next base: position 3,389 of record JANYAB010000685.1, on the reverse strand, counting down.
ATTTTAACTAAATGTTCACGCCTCTATTCAACCCAATTTACATTTCGCATTTGTACAATAGTTAGCCAATCGAAACCTTTAACCCAAAGATATATCATGAAAAATTTTCATTTGAAAAAAATCGGACTCATTGCTTTTATTGCATTTTCGGCGTGTTGCTTTTTTACATCCTGCACAAAAGATGTCAGCACTGTCCCCTCGGCACAAACAGTAATTGTGACTACGCTGGCGGGTGGGGGGATAGGCAACGCAACCACTTTTGACAGTCCGGTTTACGGACGGATCGGCGCTGCTGACGGTACTGGTACCGCAGCTTCCTTTAACGCCCCCGCCGGGGTGGTAATTGACGCGGCCGGAAATTTGTATGTGTCGGAAGCCGGCAATCACATGATCCGAAAAGTAACCCCGGTCGGTGTGGTGAGCACATTTGCTGGTAACACTGCCGGAGGTTTCACAAATGGCACCGGGGCGGCAGCTACATTTTCATCCATGCAGGGAATCGCCATCGATGCATCAGGTAATTTGTACGTTGCAGATGCTGGTAACCAGGTAATACGTAAAGTTACTCCTGGCGGTATGGTAAGCACATTTGCGGGCAGCGGGGCTATGGGTTCTAATAATGGGCCCGCTGCCTCAGCTTCTTTTAATGCTCCTACCGGTTTAGCGTTTGATGGTGCGGGCAATATGTATGTGGCGGATTTTGGTAACAAGTTGATACGGAAAATTACTCCCGGGGGCACAGTAAGCACCCTTGCCGGCAACGGCTCTGTAGGTTATGACAATGGACCGGGTAATACGGCTACTTTTACAAGTCCAATTAGATTAGCCGCCGATGGTGCTGGCAATGTGTATGTTTCAGATTTCAAGATGATTCGAAAAATAGCACCTGATGGTGCGGTAAGCACATTAGCAGGTAATGCCGGTAATCCAGGTGGGTATAGCACACCGGTTGATGGTAAAAGCGGTGCTGCTTCTTTTGTGAGTGCCGATGGGATTTCGATTGATGCTGCGGGGAATCTTTATGTAGGCGACCTGGCATTGATCCGGAAAGTAACCCCTGCCGGGGCGGTAAGCACCCTTGCGGGGGGCGGAACAGGAACCGCAACTGACGGTACCGGAACCCATGCTTCTTTTGGCATACTCCGTGGATTAGTAGTTAATCCGGCAGGCAACTTAATATATGTGGCCGACTATTTTACCAGCCTGATCCGTAAAGTCGAAATAAAATAAGTACTCAGTATTGTAATGAACACGGGCTTCAATTCAACGATAGAAGCCCGTTTTTGATGCTAAATTATCGGGGTGCCTTTAGGCTTAATAATAGCAATTTTAAGCACCGGCGAGGGTTATAGGGTTTTTATCAGGATTGGCCTGATAAATAATATAACTACCTTTTCCATCTTTTTTTACCGCTACATTAATATTCTGTTTCCCCTGTTTTACTTTTACTTGTTTCCAGGCAGACGGTACATACGTTTTAAGCGTTAATGGAAGATCGTACATGTTTTCGTCCAACGAATGGGAGAGTATTATAGTAATTTTGCCACTCTTTTCGATGTTTTTTATTTCAGCATGTTCCCGTTCTCGCATGTATTTAGTTACATCGCCAAATGTAGCTACCCAAAGACTGTTTTCTTTGCTCACGATGTATTGAAAATACTCGTCGAGCAAAGTATGGTTTAGGGCTTCATATCCAAGGCTATCCACCCCGTGAAACACCAGCACCAACCATGTATCTTTTCTTGAAGCCGCAGTATCCACCCACGATTTCATCAAAGGCAAAGATGTTTTGGTTGTGCCGCCGCGTTGCCATTGGATATAATCTTTGTCAGTCGGTCCGGGTGTTTTTCTGCTCGCGCGATCAATTTCTTTTAGCCAGGGTTCGGGCATCCGGTTCCGCAGTGCGGGGTAAATTTTATAGGCAATTTGCATTACCCTTTCATTTTCGTAACCATAAGGCACCTCAGCCGAAAAGGTATATTTAGGACCCATCTGGTTCAGCACTTCTTCTTTGCTTTTTTCTAGTTCGTAACGAATGTTGGCCTCGTCCATACCGGGCATAGTGGCATGTGTTACGGAGTGGCTCGCAATTTCATACCCTCGTGCGCCATATTTCCTGAAATCGTCCCAGGATGACCCGATAGCGTCCTTATATTCAGGACATGGTTCATAACCTTTTTGGAAATCCCCGTTGCGTGCTTTGGCGTACAGCGAATCCATCATCTTAAAGGCCTTTTCTTTTCTTCCTGAATCATACAAACCACCCGCCTTGGTGTGGAATGAAATGGTGCCTTTATACCCCAGATAACCGGCTGCAGAACACCGTTCCAAAAAATTCTGATCATTGGTGGGCACCCCTGCCGATTCCTTAATAATATCTTCAACCGGTCGGCCGATAAATTTGCCCTGGTATTTTGAGCCTTTGATTGGTCCTGTTATAACAAAAAATGTAGCCGGTATTTTCAGCCGCTGCATTACGGGTAATGCCCTCCTAAACTGGTTCCGGGAAGCATCGTCATAGGTAATGGATACGGCCCCATTTTTACCGTATTGCCACTCTGTAATTTCAGTAGAGCCAGGGCTCCCTGTCTGACCCTTACAAAACAATGCTTGTAAGCTAATTACGACAATAAGAAACAGGGACTTTAGGTTGATTTGCCTTATCTGATACATACACTAAATATAAAAGATTAACCTTGATCTGAAAAAGACGAAGGGATATTATTAGCTAAATAGCCGTATTGTTACACTTCCGGAAACAAAAAAAGGGACCGAAGCCCCTTTCTTGTTTAGCACGCAATAAATGCTAATTTCCTGTGCTATAAAAAAATTGTGACATCACAATTTTCCCATCCTTATTAACTTCGTATACACAAATCTCGTTCATTAAATTCCTGCCCTGCTCTTTATAAGTTGCATCTATATCCATAGTGCAGGCAAAAAAAATTGCCACTTACAATCGGGTCCGAAACATAAGCGCTGTGCAACTCCTCAACTGTACTGTACCAATGATTTGTAGCTTCCAAAACAGCTTCTTTACCGGCCGTGTTTCCCATTGGTTCGCTACTAACTATGTTATCATCGTACAATTCATTTATAGCATCAACATGTTTGCCCTCACGGCATAGTTGAACAAGTCTGTTTGCAACGTCCTGTGCCTTCATGGTTTCAACTTGAGTACTCATGGCTTTAAATTTATAGGTTAATATTTAATGGGTTAATTACAATTGGAACAATTTTTAATTTTATTGGTTTTCGCCAGTTTGTTTAAGTTTTTGTTAAAAAATTGATAAGCCCTAAAGTCAACTGCTCCGACGGTGTATGTTTTTTAAAAAATAACTTCGGATAAAAAAGGGAGTAAACAACAAAAGCCGGTCAATTGACCGGCT
>JANYAB010000821.1 GCA_025355225.1 Bacteroidota bacterium | reverse complement strand
CACGGAATGTAGCATTGAAAAGGGCTGTGTTACGCGGCATCCCAAATTTTTCAAATGCTTCCTTAGATGCACCGGATAAAGTGTACAACATGTAAGATTCGCCTCTTGTATCTATGGTATTATAGAAAAAGGCACCGAATGCAGCCCCGGTCAGTTTGGTAGTTTCATCGGTCACGTTCTGCAATATCCTTTCGATATCAAGATCTCCTGAGATTAACTTTCCTATTGAAAACAGGGACTCCAGGTTTTCTGTATACATTTGTAAAGCCTCTTCTGATCTTCTCTGGATGGTGATATTCCTGGCAATTTTAGATGCCCCAATGACCCGGCCATAATGGTCTTTTATAGGCGAAACGGTTAAGGAAATGGGTATTTCTTCACCACTTTTACTTACCCGGACTGTTTCGAAATGATCTACTTTTTCGCCATGCCTTATCTTGTCAATAATAATATTTTCTTCTCCTAACCTGTCGTGCGGTATGATGAGGGTGATGTGTTTGCCAATCGCTTCATTACTGGTATATCCAAACATATTTTCGGCAGCATCATTCCAACTGGTAATTATTCCGTTCAACGTTTTGCTAATGATGGCATCATCAGACGATTCAATGATGGCTGCTAACATGGATTGCCGGGTATTATCAATTCTTTGCTCTGTAACGTCAACGAGGGTATTGATAGCACCTGTCAGCGTTCCCGAAGAATTAAATACAGGTACAGGATATGGAAGAACATTACTTCTGGTACCATCAGGCCTTTCAACCACAACCTCTTCTCCTTCAAAAGCTTTTTCTTCCTTTAAGGTTCTGGCCATTACGCCCGATTCTGGTGCAAGAAGTTCCCCGTCCGGCTTAAATGTCTTCCATGCACCGCACCAGCGATCTTTGCCTAACTCAGGCTCTCTTCCCCACAGCGCGGTCGCAGCTTTATTACAAGATGTTATATATCCTAAATGATCGCAGGTATAGATAGCTATAGGTATATTATCAAAATAATGAGTAGACAGTGCGTTATCAGGTCCCGATAGGAGGATATTCTTTAAAAATGCAGCAGACGTTTTAGGAGTAAGGAATTTATCCATTTTTTGAAAACACCTGTTGAGCGTTTTTGTTGTTGTGTTTTGTAATAAAATTAAATGATATTTAACTCAGGCCAAGTTAACCAAATTATCAAAAGTAATAGATGAGCTAAAAATAATGTTCTTTAAATATATAACTTTAAGAAATTGATCGGTCCAACCCAATGAAGTCAAAAAACAATACCACGTTTGCAAAAAAGAGATTCTGGAGATTTTTAACTTTGTTGGGCCCCGGCCTTACAACCGGCGCTGCAGACGATGATCCGTCGGGCATTGCAACTTATTCGCAAACCGGCGCGCAATTTGGGTATGGACAGCTATGGACAGCTTTGTATATGCTTCCCTTTATGGCTGGTGTGCAGGAAGCTTGCGCCCGGATTGGCCTGGTAACCGGCAAGGGCATTGCTGCGGTGGTTAAGGATCATTATAGCAAATCGGTATTGTATGCTGTTGTTATTTTGGTGGTGGTGGCCAATACTATTAATATCGGTGCGGATATTGGCGCCATGGCGTCGGCGGCGGAATTATTGATACCTGTGCCTTTTGTGGTTTTAACACTGGTGATAACCGCAAGTATCCTGGTTCTTGAGATATTTACCAATTACAAAGTTTACTCAAAAATATTGAAATGGCTGGCATTGGCACTGCTCGCTTATCCCATTACGGTGTTTATTGTGCATCAGCCCTGGCTTACCGTGTTGAAAGCGACTGTTGTACCTCATTTTGAATTTAATTTTGCTTTTTTGTTTATTATTACCGGAGTTTTAGGTACTACCATTTCGCCCTATATGTTTTTTTGGGAAGCTTCGCAGGAAGTAGAGGAGCAAAAGGAAAAACACCCTAACCATAATGGGAAACCAACCATAACTGGTACTATTATCCATAGGATGCGTTTGGATAATAACGCAGGGATGATCATATCCGAAATAACTACCTGGTGCATATTGCTGGTGGCAGCCACTGTTTTACATGGAGGTGGTGTAAAAGATATAAAAACAGCTGCCGACGCGGCAAAAGCTCTTGAGCCCTT
>JANYAB010000819.1 GCA_025355225.1 Bacteroidota bacterium | reverse complement strand
GCAATATCGTCATTCCTGGGAATTGGAGAAGGCGCCAGGGTCGAGCAAAAAGCCGAAGCCGATAGGTTAGCTGCAGCCCAGGCAGCCGATGAAGCCCGCAAAACGATGATATTACAAGCCCAATTAGCGGCGAAAGGTTATGATCCGGCAGCCGATCAGGTTGCCCTTGCACAAACACAGGCAAGTTCAGGCACCAGTATGTATTTAATCATTGCCGGCATTGTGATTGTGCTGATGGTAGGATTATATTTCATCATTAAAGCCCGTAAAAAATGAAAAATTATTATGCTCTAATTATTCTCCTGGTACTGGCCGTTGTGATGTTCTACGTTGGTAAGTATAACGCTAAGAGGCTTCAACAATGAAAATAGCAGGTAAAAGTATTGAAGGCATGACCTTCGGAATATTCGGTTTTATTGTTCTGTTAGTAGCTTATTATTTAGGCTCCCGCACAGGGAAGGCGAAAGTTAAAGCCGCTGCAAGCGATCAATTGGCAAATGATATTGAAAAAACCGCGCTAACATATGATTTAAGCGAATACAATATTTTCGCCGAACGGGCATTTATGGCAGTTTACGACATTGGCACAGACGAAGAAGCACTATATGTGTTATTTGGCAAAATGAGGACTAATGCAGACCTATTGCAATTAATTGCAGCATTCGGCAAGCGTGGTAATTTCATGCAGGGTGGTGCCAAGACACTGGGAGAATGGATCTATTCCGATCTGAATAACGCCGAAGTTGAAAAAGTAAACGAAATTTTACAACGGAATAATATCACTTATCAATTTTAAAATATGAAAAAGACACTTATAATTATTGCCCTGATACTTTTGATTTTAGCCGCGATCTACTTTTACGTAAGTCCTGGTAAAAATGTTCTAGAAATTGTTGGCTTGAAAAAACCAGTTTTGGACCCGGCACAATTACCCGCGCCCGCCAAGGCAGAAGATTTAACAACTAAAACACCCACTGAGGGCAGTTTTGTAACTCAAGCCCCTATTGTTAAAGATTATAACGGTTTTCCTTTAGTTGAAGGCGATGGTTATGACAAACCCAACCAGTCTGTTAAAGACATACAAAAGGCGCTGAACGACATTCACGGGACCACTTTAGTAATAGATGGGATTTTTGGTCCAAAAACGGCGAAAGCACTAAATGTACATGGATTCCCCGACACAATCTATTTGGAAGATTATTATGAAATCTTAGGAGTATAATACGATGGAAGCCGATAATACAAATAAAGGGTTTTTATCATCATTAATTGGCGACATTAATACAAATGTTGGAATTCCGCAATCTGATTTAACGCGTATAGGTGCAACCCTTTTTGTTTCATCTTGCCTGGTTATTCTGGCATATTTCACATTTCGCAAACTTTTTAATTCATAACAAAAATGAAAATATCAGGTAAATTTATAATCGCTTTAGTCATTGCTGCCCTGGCTTATGTAATGTTAAAGGGTAAAAAAAGTATAGGGAATATACTTTCTCCCACAACTCCGGGACTGGTAACTCCAATAGGAGTAAATCCGGGACAGGGAACACCAGTTTCCCCAGCTCCAGGGCAATCAATGCCTATTACTCCGATTCCGTCAACACTTCCGCCCACAATAGGCCAATCAATGCCTATTACTCCGGTTCAGGCGACACTTCCGCCCACAGCTCCAGGCCAATCAACTCCGGTCATTGTTGCTCCCACTCCAGTAACACTAGCCCCGGCGATTCAGACAATTACCCCCCGGCCAATCTTAACACCATTTGTAGACCTGTTAACTTATGCCCCGCAGACTAATCCATTATATTTAACTGACACTGATACGACCCCGTTCAATGTCGATTATATATATCCTTATAGCCTGGATCCGGAAGGATCAAAACGCGCCTCAATAATGGTTGAGCCCCGAGGGAATTCATTTTTGAAAATGGGTGATCAGGTTCAGATTTTGGCTTCAAAGTTATATCCGGGAATATATAACATTATGTCTTACGCCGGCACTCCTGGTAATGACCCTGATATGCTTGTACATACTTATGGATTAGTAATAAATGCTCTCTTTAAAGGCAATGAAACGGGGGTTAAGATTGTGAAGATTAAAAAAGAGGTTGTAACAACACCAGTACCAACTATTTTAAATGTTCCATTTGTTACACCAACAGCGACAACTGATAATCTCACACCTCAGGTTGTCATCATTGCAGATGCGGGGAGTAAAGCAGTTGATAAACCCGCCCTGTTCAGTTTTTTCGCACCAGAATATTCAGCATTAAAGCTGGGGATTGGTGATAAAGTTAAATTTTCCGGCTCTGTTTTATATCCCGGGAATTATATTATTACGTCAATGTATAATGTTGGTGGTACTAATTTCTATTCGATAAATACCTTATTTATCGGCTCTGATAAATATTTACCACGAGTTGAAAAAATATAGTGTCGATGATTGACTATTTATAATTCTTTCTCATGGTTTACGACTATCTTATAAAATCGAATAAAACCGCTTTTCTTGCAAAAGTGGTTGAAATATCGGCAAAGCTGGGTATTAATCCCGATTGGCTTATGATTGTTATGAAGATGGAATCAGGGATCAATCACCAGGCCGTAAATTCAATAACAGGAGCGACAGGGTTAATACAATTCATGCCATCTACAGCGACAGGTCTGGGGACCAGTACTACCGCATTGAAGGCAATGGATAATGTTTCGCAATTGGATTATGTGTATAAGTATTTTAAACCTTATGCAGGCCGGCTTTACAGTATTACAGATTTATACCTGGTCACATTTTTCCCGATTGCACTTGGTAAACCAGATTCTTACATATTGCAAACCGATACGCTTCACGCTGATACAATAGCCAGGCAAAACCCGATTTTCGATTTGGACAAAAACCAATCAATAACTGCAGGAGAATTCCGTC
>JANYAB010000792.1 GCA_025355225.1 Bacteroidota bacterium | reverse complement strand
CACGGACATGGGACACAAATGACCGGCAACCCATGTTCGAGCATTGCAGCTACCGATCCGCTTTTTTCAATTAATGCAATGGGTGTTGTTGAAATGCCCATGGTGGCGGCCCCGAGTTCTTTTGAAACGTTACTTACTGGTTGTTCACCGAGTATATTAACAGTCATTCCGGTAGCAGCCCATTTATTTGCCCATCGCGTTTGTTCGCTGCCATTGCGCCCAATAATAGTCAGATATATTTCCAGGTTATTTTTATCAGCATATGCTGCAACCTCTTTAGCAAAATCTTCAACAGGCGCGTTGGGATGTATATGTCCAAATAGAATAAGATTAGTCGTTTTTTTTTCTTCGATAGATTTAAATTCATCCGATCCTTTATCGTTACTATTAACTTTAGGGATATTACTGAATAACGGAAGGTGCTGAGCGGTAAAACCCATCGTAGCCAGTTGCTGTTGATAAAGGTTTGTATGCGTATGAATAATTTCAGGATTTAAAGCAGAAATTACAGATCGGATAATCAGCCGTTGAACCTGCCCCCATAGCGCATGCTTTTTTGATGAACCTATTTCCATCCCAATCCACAATTCATGCAACATGATATGCCATCGCCTACCGGCACCAAGTATTGCCAGATGGCGCCCGAGTCCCGAAGGGAGCCCTTTATAGTGATAGCCAAATATTACAAATTGGAGGCTTAACCAATCAGGATTAAATTCGTCAATGTATTTTTTTGCATGGTCGATCCGGGCTTTCAAAGTCCATGTCGCAGGGAGACGCAATACGGGTAAATCAGTACTTTCAGATTCCTGTACACCTTTAAATTCATCAGATACATATTTATCATTAAGTGATAATGCAACCGAATAATGGCCTTGACGAATTACTTCTACAGCCAAACGCCGGGTATAATCGCCAACCCCATCACGTCCGGGTTCTAATGAAGTGCATATAAAAGCTATTTTCATACTTTTTCCTATTCAGTTACATTTCATGCGGGTATATCAATCTAAATTGAAGAAAACACGCAACCCAAAATATAGCTGCAAAAAGTCACATAAGATTTTCTTTCCAAAACCAGAAAATCTAAATTTCCACGAATTCACTATTGTTTTTTTTATAGAACTGACAAATTTTCTAAAATAGAATTTATAACCCATTCTATCTTTTTCATCGGGGTATTTTGAAACAAAATACACATCGCTTTGGTACCGTTTTATGGTAGATCTAATAGGGTGTACATCTTTACGCCATGGATGCATTACCGCAGCACTATATAAAAACTCATATTTATCTGTTACTTGTTTCAACCTTTTATAAAGGTCTACATCTTCCATAGCTGCAAAAATAAAGTTCTGATCAAACCCTTCTAATGATTCAAAAAGAGATTTTTTTATACAAATATTGCAGGACCAAAAACGCCCTCCTAATTCATTTATTGGAGATTCCTGTAAAAAAGATGTTTGGGGCGTATCAACGTATATTCTTCCTTCAAACGCTAAAATATCTGAATGAGAATTTATAGCATTACTATATTCAAATAAAATATCAATGTCTGGTAAACAGTCATCGTCAATAAATACCAGCCATTCTCCATTGGCTATCCTAGCGCCACTATTCCTGTTAGCAGCAGGCCCTTTTTTGGGTCCTTCAACCCAAATAACCCATGGGTACTGCTCATCAACTAATTTCTTTGCTGTATTGCCAATATTATCATCTGTTACAATCACTTCGTATTCTCCAGGAGAAATATTTTGAATGCCCGGCTCAAGGCAATCAAGGCATTTGCTCAATAAATCATTGCGATTATATGTAGGAATAATTATTGAAATCATTAAGCAGATTTTTTAAATCATCGAATTTATTTTTAACGAATTTTATTCGTTAAAATCCTTAAGCAAAATCAAGTTCGTTATCATTTTTAACCCTCATTTTCAAAATACAATAAATAAAATAAATTATTAAAATAAAGAAGCCCATTGAAAAATCAGCAATTGAAAAAAGCAAAACATTCCTGGTTTTTGACAGATTCATTGTTAAAATTAGTATCAATTGAAAAGTTAAATTAATTGGGACATATATTGCTGATTTAATTACCCAACCGCGTGAAATTATAACCGAATACGTTACCCCGGAAACCATTGCCAAACAACTTGAAATAGTAATTAAAAAAATCTCCTTTGTCAATCCTTTATAACCGTTGCCGAGTATCCAAAGTAATTGGGTGGGAAATAAAAAAACTAACCCAATCAATATACCACTTATAGTAAACAAACACAACTGTATGAGTAAAAAACGATTTATCAGAAGTTTTTTATTTTCAGGAAACCGGGCAAATCGCGGAACAACAAGGGTTGTAAATAAAGTTGTAAATACTGTTAAAAGCGTTGTGAGCCGCCCTAATGCACCAATATGTGCAATCGATTCAGTTGATCCGAATATGGAAATTAGCCAAATGGTGATTTGCCCCGAAACACAAAAATAAATTGCCCCCGGCAGCGTCCGTTTCACAATTGAAAGCATCTCTTTCTTAACAACTACATCAGGCTTTTGTAAAGGATCTGCGTATTCAACGGATATTTTCCGTAATCTGATATTGGCCCATATCCTTGGAATCCCGTTCCCCAATATTGCAATAAATGTCCACGGGAATACAAACAGAGAAAGCGTGATCATAAAAAAACGGCCAATTCCCGCGGCTATCTGATTTTTTTGCAATCTTGCTATATCCTGTTGCAGCTTAGACGGAATTTCTAATAAATTATCAGATAAGGCCGCGTAAAATGCCGGGATTATTGATAGCATAATTAACACGGTAAATAATAGACCGGCCCCATGATGGCGCAGTAAATAGAATAAAATCGGCAAAGAAATTATCAAACTGAATATTGCAAATTTCCTTCTTAACTCAAGGCCTGTATTAAGCACCATCCCCAATTTTTCCCGGTCCTGCCAAACTTTGGCACCTTGAGACATTACCCCGGTAGAGATTCCACTATCAGCCAACACAGTCATTGTTCCTAACATGGTATTTGCTAAAGTGTAAAATGCGTATTCGGTAGTTGTAAGCAACCGAATTATCAGAATGCCGGATAATAGACCTAATAACTGAATTAACGATTGTGCAGACATGGTAACCGCAACAAGTTTAGTCCATTTTAAAAATTTATTCGTACCTGCATTTGCCGTCAATCGATTCGTTAGCCCCCTCATAATACAACTAAATCCCCCAATAAATAATGAGATACCTTTTTTTTAATTAAAGAATCAGGCGGTAAATGCATAATTAAAATATTCAAGTGGTTTGCTGTTTACATAGTTTTCATACCACAATACACTAAGCCAGCCGTCAGCATTTCCACAAGTTATTGATTTTCGGTATTCAAAAGTCATAGCAAATTTTCTTTCAAACGTCATCCGGCTAAAGATTTGGTTCAGTTCAACTTCCATTAATTGTTGAGAGGATTTAAAAACGCTTGGGCATAGTCCATGATTTTTATGACCAGTCCTGTTTGATAATCGTGACTCATTCATAACAATGCTAAACCAATCCGACTGCCATTTACCCAATAGGTATTTCATATTACACAGCAAGAAGAAGGAATGAATACCAGCGTATTTAACTTTCTCAAGACAATTCCCGCTACGCGTACGGATTTTTTTGACTCGTAACAATTACTAAATCAAGCTTACAAGCTTTATTATAAACTGGTAAGAGAAAATGAAAACGATCAAAATTATATGCCTAAAATCTACTTAAAAATTTTTCAATTTTACTTTTGAATTTTTTGGGATACTGTTTATAGTAACTGTTTTTCTGATAGATATACATGTCTCCGTGCTTTCCACTCACTATTCCATTGAAAATCAAATTCATTCTTGGAAGCTTTTTCTCCTTATATAATTCACTTATAAACGCCAGCTCTGTTTTTGGGGTATAATCTTGCCTGATCAAATACAAAGTCAAATCGCACATACGCGCTACAATCATGGCATCAGTTAATAAATGTACCGGAGGAGAATCAATCAGAATGTGATCGTACTCTGATCTCAAATCCTTTAACAATGCTGCCAGCTCATCGCTTTCAAGCAGTTCTGAAGGATTAGGAGGCATTGTTCCGCAGTCTATCGCAAATAAATTATCTGTAATATCTAACTTTTGAATAATTTCCTCTTTGGTTGCATTTCCTATCAGGAAGTCGGTTAATCCGGGTAGTGTCTTATCTAATTGGAATCTGGAAGTAAACGTAGGTCTTCGCAAATCTAACTCTACAAGTATTACTCTCTTACCCGAAAAGCTCAATATAGGCCCTAAGTTACTTAATAAAAAGCTTTTACCCTCGCCGGCAATACTTGATGTAAAAAGTGTTATTTTCCCTTTTTCATGTTTGCCATGAAGGTAATTGAGCTTGGTACGCAAATCCCTGAACTGTTCGCCTATATAACTACTTTGATTAAGCACAACGATTGGCGAGTTGAGTTCCGCATAAGCAATCTCGCTTAGCACAGGCATCCCGGTTGTATATATAATTTCGCCTTTATTTAAAATTCGGTTTTTAATAATATCTCTCCCGAATAATATCCCTGAAGGAACTAAAAGGCCAACTAAAAGCGCAATTGCGTACACGGCTTTGGGTATGGGTGATTTTGCAGGGAAATTATGCCCATGATCGATAATCACTGCATCGGAGATTGTTGAGGCATAATCAAGACTTAACTCTTCTTTCTTTTGAAGTAAATAAACATAAAGATTCTCTTTAATCCCCTGCATACGTTTTATATCAACCAGTTCTCTTTCCTGAACAGGAATACTTCGTATGGATGATTTAAAACCAGATCCAATACTTTGCAATTGTTGCTTAGTACTTAATAATGAAGCCCTGATGCCTTTTAAGTTTTCCCTCAATGCAATTCTTACGGAATTTATTTGTTGATTTATCGGTAAGAACAGCGGATTATTTTCAGGTAAGGTTGCCAATAACTTAATGCGCTGTAATTGCAAATCGGTCAATTGCTTGATTAACCCGTTCAACCCCTGATCCTCCATTCCTATGGTAGCGGGCGGATTGTCTGCTCCCTGGTCAGAGTTAACGTAACGTTCAATCCCGTCAACTACGCTTAACTTTATATTAATATCATTAACTTTGCCCTCAGTAGATTGTGAATTACTTAGAAATTCGCTTGATACATTCCCAATCTCTGTAATGCCCCTCGTACTTTTATAACCCTCATATTTACTTTCAACACTGTTCAATTCCTGGGTTAGTGATCCTAATCTTTCGTCAACAAATTTAAGTGTGTTCTGGCTCGACTCGCGTTTCTGCTGTATCGAAGCGGCCATGTATACCCGTAAAAGATCATTTAATATAGCCTTGCCCCTTTCAGGCACTTCATCATCAAGACTTAGGTCTATGTCAGAGCTTTTAGGCAGAACAGTCGGAACAATACCATTCTGGTAATATTTAACCATATATTTAGGATTGTGCAACGTCATCCTGATAGTTTTACCTATAAAAGATTGTAAATGCCCCGTTGTATCCAACTTCCATGTACCAAAACTATTAACAAAATTATCCTTGAAGGCTAATCGTTTGGCCGTATCACCAGATTGTTTTAAAAGGAAATAGTCTTTGCTTTCAATAATGATGTCTAATTGATCATCCATGAAATTTCTGCCTGCAGATATTAATTTGAATTGTACGGGAGTAGTGTTATAAATATCCCTGTATGAAAAATATTTCGTTGGTTGTTCATAATCTACCCATAACTGGAGATCAGTTACTACTTGTTCAATAACAGGCATTGAGATCATTAAACCCATCTCGGCTTCTACATATCTATCAGTCTCATTTAAATTAAGTTCTGAAAGGGCTACAGTTGCGCTGGTATTGGTGGTATGAGGCTTAACCCAAACTTTAGCATGTACCTCATACACAGGCATTGTATATCTTAAATAAAAAACAGCAAGTCCGATAGATAATACAAAAAATATGACAAACAAAGGCCAGTGAAAAAACATTTTGTTTAAGAACTGCCGTGTGTTAAATGAGCCACCGTATGTACTGCCTGAACCAAAAATATCCGAAGTTGAAGGTTTATTACTCATTTATAGTTGCTTAAAATAATTTGTAATTCTTGTTTACCTGGAGGAAAATTAAAACTAAAGAAACAAGAGAAAGTATAAGTGGCAAGTCCGTTTTAACCGGGCTTATGGAAACAAATTTACCCGGACCAGCTTCCACATAAAGAATGTCATTATTCTTAAGGTAGTAATAAGGGGAGTCAAATAATTTATCTGAAGTAACATCTATATTAACATATTTGCGCTTACCATCAATTTCTCTAATTAGTAAAATATTTTCACGTTTACCTGAAATGCCAAGGTCGCCGGCAATACTTAGGGCTTCGGGAATAGACAAATGATCTTCACTGATTGGAAAAACGCCGGGGTGCCCAACATCACCTAATACCGAAATCTTAAAATTTGCTAAACGGACAGTAACTATTGGTTCTTTTAAAAAAGGCGTAATTGCTTTTTGAAGCATATTTTGGACTTCAGCCAACGTATACCCGCTCACTTTTACATTGTGGATCAATGGAAACAGTATTTCTCCTTTTTGGTCTACCAGATATCCCGATCCGGAACTACCTGTTGTTTGACCCGGAGTGGTGCTGGCGCTACTTTCCGAGTTAAAAATAGCAGATCCTTCCGGGCTTAAGCTCCTAACACTTATTCCCAACTCATCCCCGGGCTGTATAACCAGCGGTGAATAATTGTCAATTTTGTGGGTTACATCTGCACTTCGATTAAGTCCCTGAAAGTAGGCGAGACGTTTTGCATTTATGCAGGAAGAGAGGGATACGAACAACAATAAGCCTAAAAAGTAGCATTTTTTCATACCGACATGTTTTTACAAATATATTATAAACTTAGTAATTATAAAATCTAATCAGGAAAACCGAACTTTTAACAAAAGTGATAGAAAATTCTGTACATATTTTGAATTTATTAATATCCAGGAAAATCAAACTGTGTGAGTAATTTCTGTCTATTGGCGTTGTTAAACGTCACCAGGCAATATTAGGTTTCAAGAAATGAGGCCATTAGGATAATATATTATTTACAGATTGGTTTAAACATTTAAAGAAATATTTCCCCTATACTAAATAATGCTAATTTTGAGGCCGATAATCACCATTAAAACATGAAGAAACTTGTATTTGCAGTATTAATTGGGTTAATAGTCAATGCCTGCAGTGACGGGAAAAAGCAGGAAAAGGACCTGTTGGATGATATATTAAAGGTGCATGATAAAGTGATGAGCAAAGACGAGGCGTTGATGAAAAACAAAATGAAACTCGACACCTTATTAACACTTAAAACCGGGGATACCGCTGAAAAAGTGAATATTAAGGCAATGGATACTAAGCTATTAGCGGCCGAAGAGGCAATGGAAACATGGATGCATAAATTTGAACCTGATGTTACCGGCAAATCGCATGAAGAAATAATAAAATATTATAATAGTCAGAAAAAAGAAATCATGTCGGTTGATTCCCAGATAAATGCGGCTGTCGCCGAATCAAATAAATATCTTTCAAATAATAAACAAAAATGAGAAAACTGACTTGGGGCGTTGCAATTTTTCTGTTATGGAGCGCATGCAAATTTAGTACGAATGATAAAAGGATTTTGCCTATTTACGGCAACCGTCAGCCTATTACAAAAACAGTTGAAGGTAAAAAAATTACTGATACTATTTACCAGACCATACCTAAATTTAAGTTCGTAAATCAGTATGGCGATAGTATTAGCAATAAGAGCCTTGACGGGGATATATATGTAGTCGATTTCTTTTTTACTACCTGCCCCTCTATTTGCCCAGTTATGCATCGTAATATGCTGAATGTATATAACGCATTTAAAACTATCGGAGATATTAAGATTATATCTCACACTATTGATCCGAAGCATGACAGCGTTCCTGTTTTAAAAAAATATGCAGATAAGCTTGGGGTAACCGGCAATACCTGGTGGTTTTTACAGGGAAAAAAAGAGGAAATTTATAAAATATCTGAAAATTACCTTGTTCGCAGCCCGCAAGCGGATGCCAAACAGGGATTTATGCATGATGGTTCATTTATTTTAGTGGATAAACAAAAACGGATCCGTGGATCGTATGATGGAACTGACGCTAAACAGGTAGAGCAACTGATAGCGGATATAAAAACCTTGCAAAACGAACCCGATCAAGTAATTGCACAGTGAAATTAAAGATCATAGGTAGTATTTCAGCAATTATCATTCTTTTTATGATATCATGTGAGAATGACCAAAGTATCGAATTTAAACGCTATTATTC
>JANYAB010000774.1 GCA_025355225.1 Bacteroidota bacterium | reverse complement strand
CTTTATTATATTGTGGAAATTTACGTGAGCCGGGGAAACTTCTGATATCGGCTACCAGTTGAATATTAAATGAATGAAGCATAGCGACAAACTCCCCGAAAGGACGAGTGGAATGTCCAATAGTCCAGATCATATTATTTTCTTCTTTCATAACTACTACTTAAAACTGCCAGGCGAAAACTTTTTCATTCAATAATTGATAATAAGTTTATCCTAAAATATTCACTTTCAGTCCATCAATAAATTCGTCGATCATAATCTGGCAGGATAAACGGATATCTTTGCCTGTGTTGCCTGATTTAAGGAGGGTTGTATCCTCATTCCGGTCATAGTCGGTCAGCTCGTACTTCCTTTTAACAATTTCAACAAGGCAGGTGCCGCATTTACCCATGCCAACGCAATCTCCAAATCCATCGATGTAAACCTTATCATAGATCAGCATCATCAGGCTCCTGTACTCATTGGCGTATGTCCGGAGCTCAAACCATCTTCCATCATAAAAAACAGAAACAGACAGGTTCCGGATGGGTGCATTCTCCACGTTTAATCTAGTTTATCAATAGATATCCAAAATTCATCGGCGTAATTGTCTTTGATAGGAGTGGGGTGCTGCTGGTCCAGGACCTCGCCCGCATTGATTAAAACAGATAATGGCAGGACAGTTTCGAGGTGCGGAAACAATATTCTTTCTTCAAAGCGGATATGTTTAATTAACAATTCTGCAAACAAGGTATATTCTTCAGAGTCTTCATTCTCATAGTAATTTAACCGGTTTAGTCGTGTAACCAGCATCAGGTGTTCTTGCTTGCCCTGTTCGCAAAGATCATCGTCGATCTGGTTAAATAATAATGCTTCCTCTTCTGCGAAATGCGTTTTTAAATGATGGTCCCAGAAATAGTTGATATATTTTTTAATGCGATAGAGTTCAATATTTCTCTTTAGCCCTTCTTTTATTTTCCACGAAAAGAGTAATCCGGCATGATGATCTTTTGATAATGCCACTATATGTTTACTTCGTTTTATCGGTTTTTGGTCCATGTGCCTTAATTAATTTCTATCTCAATCTTCCTATCAAACAATTACTTTATCAGCGCCATTGGTCATTTTTTGCAGCCGGTTTAAAAACATGCCTGCCATCAGTTCGGCTCGCTTTTTTGCATCTACCGCCATTGCGCCTTCAAAATGGCCATCTATCGTTTCATAAAATAGTTGCAGCCAGCGGTCAAAATGTTCCGGTCCTATTTTCAACGGCGCATGCTTTGCAAAGGGATTGCCTTTGAATCCAGGAACGCCAAACAGGGCAGCATTCCAGAAAGCATACATTTTGTTTAAATGTGGCTGCCAGTCGGCCGGTATCTTTTCAAAAAACACCGGACCGATTAATGCATCATTTCTCACTTTTTCATAAAACTCGTCTACAAAAAGCCTGATATCTTCAATGTTTTCTAATTCTTTCATTTGAATAACGTTATACCTCCCGATGTGATATTATAATAAACTGCCCACGCTGCAAATGCGACTAAAAGAATAACTATCCAAAATGGAATGCTTTGCGGCGTTTCACTGCCGTGCAACAAAAAGGTTTTTTGGTCACCTTTACTGTAAGCATTGATCATTAAAGGAACTATTCCATCTACTACCTCATCTTTTTTTATCCCCTCAATAGCTATAGCAGGGCCGTTGCGCACGGTAAATGGTATCATTTTTATACCTTCCTTGCCCTTATGGTCTTTACTTACCACCTTAAGCACATGCTTACCATCTGTCAGTTTTTTGGTATCGAGATCAAAAGATACCGGGGCCGGGAATGTGCCAATTGGCTGAGGATCTTCATCAATAAACAGAGTTACAAAACTTTTGTCTTCCATCGCATTACTGGTTTAGGATAATTCTTTTTATATGCTGATCGTCTTTTTCTGCCGGATTTATGATGCATTTTATGGTTGCATACAGCGAATAAATGGTGATAAGCACCATGATACCGACAATCACGTAATCCCAGTTACTGCCGGGCCCGGCGCCATGTGTTACCCCTTGTAAAAATTTGGGCTGCTGCTGTGTGCAGGCCGCACACGCCATTGCTGATACACCGTATAATATCATCCCGATAAACAATATAAAGCTCAGCATACCCTGTTTCTTTATTCCCCGGAATAATAGCGGCGTGTGAAGCCAGCCGGTTGGTGAATTTTCTATTTTCATAATATTATTTTTTGGCGATGACCGGCGTTTTAATTTGATTAAACAATTCCTTTATTTCTGTGATAGAAACCTTTCTGGAATTATTTCCCCAACTGCTTCTTTCATGGTTAATGATGGCAACTATTTCTTCCGGCTTTAAGTTATTGGTTGTGCCGATGGGAGGCATTAACCCGTACCCTTCACTAACCCTTCCGTTATAGCCCTCCATGATAATTGTAACCTGTACTTTTGGATCCTTATCCAAAACTACAGGGCTCCCTTTTAACGAAGGGAAAGCACCTTTTAAACCTTCGCCATTCGCCTGGTGACAGCTTTGGCAATTCACAGCATATAAAGCAGCCCCATCTAACTCCGTATTAAGCTGGCTGGTTGTTCCGGCAGGTTCTTCTTTAACCGGGCCTTTAGGGTACAGAAAAATGGGCACAGGTTTGCCATCCGGCAGATCCGTTTGTTTTAATGATTGCAGGTAAGCCACCAGGTGCAGGGCATCTTGTGAAGCTACTATCTTCCCCTGTACACCTTTCCGGAATTCATCGGGTACATTCAGTACCACATCACCCGGATACGCATACTCTTTTTCTTCAAACAGCCATTGATAAGAAGGCATAATAGATTGTGAAACTACTGACCGCGGATTGTAAAGGTGCAATAAATGCCAATCCTTACTTGGCTGCCTGCTGCCTATGCTGGTCAGGTCAGGGCCTGTACGTTCCGAACCCATAAGCGAAGCAGTATTTCTCCACACATCCGTCCGGGTAAGCCTGGCATAGTCAGCAGCAATGCTTGGCCTGCTGCCCCACATCTTATCCATCTCTACATTTCTGACCTGCTGGGTATGGCAGGCAATACATCCTTCTGAAATAAATATGGCCTTTCCCTGCATTTCCTCTGTACTTAGTGGCTTGCTTTTAGGAAGCGGGGCGTTATCATTTTGAATATTAAAGCCGGGTAATATTGCAGCAAACATGGTTAATGCCAAAAACAAGGCCAATGCCGCTACGAAAAGTCTTTTGTGATTATTATAAATTTCCATTTGTCTCGATTTATTAAACGGCGGAATTAACCGGTAGTTTATTCAGTTCCTCAAAAACCGTTTTCTTCAGATCAATCTCTTCCCGGTTTGCGATCATACTATACAGGTTATAGGCAAAGATCAAATGGGATGCCCACATGAGTGATCCCCCTATTGCACGCCACAACCAGTACGGCGCCATAAGCACCACAGAATCGATGAATGGTTTGCCCTCCTGCCATGCCAACCCTTTTAAGGTGCCTCCGATCATTAAAGGTATTGTGTAAAACAGCAGACCTATAAGTGCCATCCAGAAGTGGGCGCCAACTAAGCTCTGCTTCGGCTCCCTGCCTGTAAGCCGGGGTACTAAAGTGTAGATAGATGCCCAAAGCATAAAGGCAATAATACCATACATTGTTAAATGGGAGTGGGCCACCGTAAAATCAGTAAAATGCCAGTATAAATTTGCTGAGCGGAACGCCTCGGCAGTACCCTGGGTTGAACCGGTGAAATAAAATATAATGCCTACAAGGTAAAAAGGCAGCGTATAACTCGATCCGATCTTGTTAAAGTTACCCTTGAAGGTCATCAGGAAATTTGTTGTACCCGCAAATACCGGTATCAGCATACCCATACTACCGATTATAGCCACCGTTTGCAGCCACCAGGGTATAGCACTGAATATAAAGTGGTGGGTGCCGATGAGGGTATAAAACAGTATTTGTGTCCAAAAGGCAAGAATGCCGAGGCTATAGGAGTAAATAGGGGTGTTGAGCTGCTGGGGCAGAAAATAATAGATCAGGCCCAGGTTAAAAAGCATGAACCACATACCAACGCCCTGGTGCATGTAATATCCCTGAGCGATACTTTCGCCTAAGCCATTTTGCCAGAAAGGCAAGTAGCCGACCAAAGCGATTACAATAGTAAACATGGTTGCAGCTATGATATACCAGTTGGAAATATAAATTTCTTTTGTTTTACGCCTCGCTATAGTTTGTAAATAATTGATCAGGGTTATTATGACACCGATGGCAAACAACAACATGATGGGCCAAATATATTCCCGGTATTCGCCGCCGCCGTTATTTATACCTGCCATAAGTGAAAGACTACCCAGGACCACCGAGCCATTAATTAAACCCAGGGCTATCCAGCCAAGCTTTAAACTGGCCACAACAGTATTACTTACTGTTGAAACTACATAATAGCCTAACCCGATCATGGCCAGGGATGACCAACCCCAAAAAACCATATTGGTGTGTACCGGCCGTAACCGACCGAAGCTTAGCCAGCTAATATGATCTACATCGGGCGAAACGAATTTTATACCTAAATATTCACCAACAGAGGTGCCTACTACTAACCAAAGTGTCGCCGTGCCGAGATACCACAAAATTAGTTTTGTTAGCTTTGGGTCGATATCCGGCCTTTTAACCGCCCTCTTTTTGGAGGCGATAAACCGGGGTGAGTTTACTTCGGCTATATTATGCAGCAGGCCTTTCTTATCTTCCGGTTGGGCTTCGCCGGCAAGTTCAGTATTACTTAATTTATAGTCAACTGCCAGTTTGCGTTTGGTCAGCTCTTCGTGTACTTCCGCTATGCTTAATTGTTGTATTGATTTTGCGAGGTACTTAGCCTCCCGCCTGATTTTTACTTCCCTGATCTTCTTTACCATGTTATTTACCTTCACAGCAACCAAATACACTGCTATAACCATTGGAATAAGGATAAGCGCAATAGTGATCATAATGCCAGGGTTACTCCATACACCACTACTTGCTCCGGGTGTTTGTGCAAACAGGTTTAAACCCCAAAAGGCAAGGACAATTAAAATAGAAACTTTCTTCATCTTGTATTAATTTTATTACTTAAGATCATTGTGGTCATCTTGCTTCCGGGTCTTACCCAGTTTGATCAATCTATCTAATTCATCAGCTTCAAGGTCTTTCATATTCTTTTTTAACCATTCACTGCCATCTGATTCATTGATGTTAACGGTATCATTCAACAGGTTGCTGTTTTTTAATATCCATAAAGCAAGAAGTATCAAAACCAAAATAACCAGGGTCAGGAATGTGCCTTCCCCCACATCGTTAACTGCGCTCAGTATAATCGCTGAGTCGGCAGCTGCAGCATGCGTAGAATAAAAAGTGCTGAAGAGTATTGCACTGAAAAGAGAGAATTGTTTAAAACTCATAAAAAATATATTAATACCTTTTTGTCCTTTATTGGATCAAAAAAATTATTTCCTTAAGGCGGTTAAGCCCAAATTCAACTCTTCGTTAAACTCGCCAATTGAGGTCTTCTGAAGCAGATCTTTTATTTGGTTACGTATATCTTTAAATTGATTGTGCAAGGGGCATGGACTAATTTCAGAACAGTATTCTAAACCTAACCCACAGCCTACAAAAACGCCATCTCCATCCACTGCTTCAACAATGTCACTCAATGGGCGTTTTAAGGATGATTTATCAAAATAGAACCCTCCGTTGGGGCCTTTAGCTGATTGGACAATACCTCTTCGGCTTAAGTCTTGCAATATCTTGGCCAAAAAAGCTTCCGGCGAGCCGATACCTTTAGAAATTTCTTTTATCCCTACCCGTCCGCCGCTTGCAGTTCTGTGGGCTATAAAGAAAACAGCCCGCATAGCATATTCGCATGTCTTTGAAAATATTCCCATTTAGGGCAAAAATATATAATTCTTAGAAAATAAAAAGAGTTTTTTATCCTTTATTAAAAATTATGTTCATAATTGACTCAAGCTATATAATTCAGAAATTCCTCTTTTCGTGACGGCTCTAAAAAAGCGCCGCTGTATTCTGTCGTAATCGTGCTGGCGTTGGTGTCTTTTATCCCCCGTGAAGAAACGCATAAATGTACAGCATCAACCAAAACCGCTACATCCTCGGTTTCTAATACCGATTTTAACTCGTTGGCTATTTGAATGGTTAATCTTTCTTGTACCTGCGGCCTTTGGGCGTAATACTGCACTATGCGGTTAAGTTTGGATAACCCGATAACCTTGCCGGATGAAATATAAGCAACGTGCGCTTTGCCGATGATAGGGACAAAATGATGTTCGCAATTTGAATACAAAGTGATATTCTTTTCAACCAGCATGTGATTATACTGGTACTTATTTTCAAACAACGCAATTTGAGGTTTGTTAGCCGGGTTGAGGCCACCGAATATTTCTTTTACATACATTTTGGCTACCCGGCCCGGCGTTCCTTTTAAACTGTCATCAGTCAGGTCTAATCCCAGGGTGTGCATTATTTCCCTGAAATGACGGGCGATAATTTTGATCTTATCCTCGTCCGGCAGTTCAAATGCATCTTCTCTTAAAGGGGTGTCATAAGATGTCCCGATGTGTTGTTCGCCCAATAATTCTTCCATTTCGACAAGTGAGAGGCTGTTCCCGGTGGCATTCAACATAGCTTTATATTATTAAAAATTTATAGGTTGTGATTTTTTTGTTGCGAATTTGTATTTGACCTTGTTATTGCTCAAAAACAAGCTGTTCATCTTTTACACCCAGATCCAATAGATTTTCAATCATCAGGCTGGTAAATTTATCCGGTCCGCATATATAGTAATAGGCTGTTGAATCGCCAAGGTGCTGTTTAAGCAATGCCTTATTTATGTGTGCGCCGGCTACTCCCGGTGTTAACGGTTTTTCCAAAATATCCAAATGGTTTTTACCCAACATTGCGGTAAGCTCGTCTTTTAAAATGATATCCCTGGGTTCGCGGTTTGCAAATAATAGGGTATTGCCTGCTAATTTATCTCGCCGTTTAAGCTCGCGGAATATTGAAATAAAAGGGGTGATACCTGCCCCGCCAGCAATAAATAATCCGGGGCCTTTATAGCCAATAGTTCCGAATACATCATGAATGATCAATTCGTCGCCTTCATTTATTAAGGACAGTTTTTCTGTTACCCCATCATGGCCTGTATATATTTTGATCACGAATTCAAGATAGTCAGATTCGTTGAGTGATGTGAACGTAAATGGCCTCAGCTCCGTTTCCAGTCCGGGCTGGTTAATGGCCAGATCTGTAGCCTGCCCGGGTATAAAGTTATACCCGGCAGGTTTCTCAACCACAAAACGCTTTACGTTATGCGTTAGGTATTCCGCTTTTAAAACTTTTACGATACTGTTACTCATATCGTTAATTCTTAAGCTCGGTAATTCCCGAAATTTTTGCCAGTGTAAAAGCTCCGATAGCCATAGCCAGGTCGCGTACCGCAACATCCAGGTAAGTGCCGCTTGCTAATAAACTTAAAGCGATAAGTACCAACCATGCGCTCACCAGGTAGGCACCCTTTTGCGGACTAAGGAAAACAAGTATTCCCGCTACTATTTCTATCACACCAACTAACATCATAAACAAGTGGTCGCTAAAAGGCAACATCGATTTTAGGGTCGGGTTGAGGTAATGGGACCAGTCGGTCAACAGGTTAGTAAATTTGTCTGCTCCGGCAACTATCGGAATAATCCCATAAGTGAATTTCAGCAGTGTCTGAATGTCTTTGATTTTTTTTGTTTGCTCTTCCATAATGAATTTATTTATACTCATTAGAGAGCGCTTGTTTAAAAAGGGTTACAAATTAAGTCTTAAGTCTAAAGTCGGAAGTCTCAAGTCGGAAGTCAAAAGTTTGATATTGTCATTTTCCCGACTTCGGACTTAAGACTTCAGACTCAAGACTATACATCTCCAGGTCCTTCAAAGCTTTTAACATACGTAAGCAGTACTCTGTAGTGATCTTTCATGCGGGGATGGTTCAAATAAGATCTGTTCACCTGTTTGTAACCATGAAACTCATAAAATGACAAGGCAGGACTGCTTTCCATAACATTTAGCCAGACGAGGTTCTTATTTTGTTCCTTTGCTAAGTTTTCAATAAAAGACATCGCTTTTTTCCCAATTCCTTTTCCCGTATGCTCCTTTAAAAAGTAAAGTTTCTCAATTTCTAAACCGTCCTTTTTTTCGTAAGGAGCCGGGGCGTTATCTTTTAATTTGAAATAGCCAATAGCCTTATCATCATCATAAACCAAAAAATAAGTTGCAGCTTCTGTTGAAATATCGTGCTCCAACACGTCTTTCGAGTAAAACTTAAGGAGATAGGCGGCGCCATTGTCATCCCATAAATATTGATAGGTTTCCAGGTATGATTTTGTGGCAATATCTAATAACAAAGGAATATCGGTAATGTCACATTTTCTTATTGCTATCATCTATTGGGATTAGTTATCTATATTAGAGAATAATAACTTAAAAAGGGTTACAAAACGCATACGAAATTTGTAACCCTTTGGTTGTTCGGTACTCTATAAATAATAAGTCAATTTGAAATATGAGCTCAGCGCATCCTATAATTAATAATAACCAAGGTGATGAGGAAATAGTGGAAAGAATATTAAATGGGGAACAGCGCTTGTATGAGGGCCTGATGCGCAAATATAATCTTCGTTTATACAGGATAAGTATGTCTATTATAAACGATGATAAGGAAGCTGAGGATATTATGCAAACCGCTTACTACAATGCATACAGGCAATTATCAAACTTTCAGCATAAATCAAGTTTTAGTACCTGGATCACCAGGATATTGATAAATGAAATCTTATTGCATAAAAAGAGGAAATTGAGACATGAAAAAGCG
>JANYAB010000742.1 GCA_025355225.1 Bacteroidota bacterium | reverse complement strand
GGGTGGATAAAATAGATAATGGCTTAGAATAACTTTGTTATCAATAAATAACATTGCTTGCCATAACCTATAACATGATTAACAAAGAGCTTATTTATTTACAGTTAAGTGTACGCCAACCTGAAGAGGCGTGCGAGTTTCTGGTTAAGTATTTGGGGTTTTCTAAATATACCGGGCCTGGAAAAAAAGTGAGCTCTGAAAGACAAGCGTTTTTAGTCTTTAATAGATTTGGTAATAGTTATTTATTGACACCACCCGACAAACCAATTTTTCTTCTTCAATCGGATGAGGAAATTATTGTTTATACAGATGATTGTTTGAGAGACTATTGTCAATTAAACCTGGCGGGGTTTAAGTTTGAAAAGAAACCACAATATACCAGTGACGGCCTCGAGGTTAAGATCATTGATAACAATGGAAATAAATACAAGTTGTTGGAAAAGAGAGATTATACTGAAGAGTAGTTATGAAAAAGATACAAATTTTAAACAATCAAAATAAAATTCATAGCGAAATAACCAAAAACGCATATTATCTCAATGAGTGCCATGAATTTTCTATAAGGATCGTTTTTAATGGCTATGAAGAGTATAGACTCGGAAACAGGGCCTTAAAAATATATCCGGGTAATTTTTTGGTGATCAATGAAGGCACGGCGTTCGGAAGAACAATTTTTTCAGAATATCCGGTAAACACCATTGCACTATTGTACAATCAACAATTTTTAAACTCTTTTCACCATAGCATGAATTCATCCGATTCTATTTTGCTCGATGAACCTTTTGTTGTCCCGGAAAATTCATCGCCAAAGTTTTTGGAAACATTGTACCCTATGAAAGGAGATATGTTATTTAATCTGCAGCACTTAAAAAATCTTTTTAACAGCGACAATTATAACGACCTGTTAATGAATGAATACTTAATTCATTCACTCATCAATTTCTATCGCATTTACAACAAAGAGGTTTTATCAAAAACTGAACAGTTGAATGTTTTAAATTACGGCACCAGGAAAGAGCTGTTCAGGCGTCTGAATAATGCGAAAGATTATATGCAAAGTAATTACAACCAGGTTATTGGCCTGGATGAAATATGTCAGTACGCGTGCCTTTCCCCAACCCATTTCTACAGAACTTTCAAGCAAACATTTAATTGTTCCCCTCATCAGTATCTTATTCAGCTAAGGCTTTCACAAGCTAAATTCTTGCTAAAAAACTCAAGTTACGAAATTAGGGAAATTGTCAATTTAGTTGGCTTCGATTCCGCAAGCTCATTTATACGCCTTTTTAAAGAAAAGTTTGGTGTGACCCCGGGAAATTACAGAATTAGGATTGCGGCATAGCCATGCGGTCACATTGCAATTGAAAAGTCGTTACATGAGTTCGATACAAGAAAAATCTTTGCCCCGAACACGATGTTATGTTTTGCCCTGTTAGGGGTTGCCCTTTGCGAGTTTGGGCAGAGGCCGTCTCAAAAGTGTCATTCACAAAAACAAGGCAGAATATTATTTGACTCTGTGTTTCTCTGTGTAAACCTCTGTGCCCTTCGTGTAAACCTCTGCGCCCTTCGTTGTTAGTTCGTTATTTAACCACTAAGATTCACGAAGAAAGGCACTGAGTTCACAGAGGTTTTTTTTAGCCCTATTTTATTCTGCTTAGTAAATGGGATATTTGGAAAATGAACGGAAAAATATGAATGATCTGCCGATTAAACACATCAAGTCACACTGCGTTAAAAAATTAACGGAAATAAGGAAAATCCCCATAGAAAGCCATAGGCAGGCTAATAACTAATATTAGCACCATACATGGATGCATGTATGGTGCTATAATAATACGTTATTTAAATTATCTGCTGCGGCGATTGCTGTCTTTTGAGTAGCCTCCGCCACCTGAATAGCCGCCACCGCCGCCACCTGAATAGCCACCACGGCCACCGCCACCTCCTCCAAAACCACCCTTCCGGTCATTAGGCTTCTTATCTTCTGCCTGATTAACCACAATGTTACGGCCGCCAACATCGCTCCCGTTCAAATCAGCAATTGCTTTTTTTGCTGCTTCATCATCTGGCATTTCAATAAAGCCAAAACCTTTACTTCGTCCGCTTTCCCTGTCATTGATAATTTTAACAGAGCTTACTTCTCCAAATGCTTCGAAGAGTTCTTTTAAATCTGCTTCCTCTATTTTAAAAGGAAGACTTCCTACGAAAATGTTCATTAATTAAATTTTAAATAAGTTAAGATGCAGTGCTTAACACACTTCACAACGCCAAAAGGGAGTTGTTAGTAAAGGTGC
>JANYAB010000711.1 GCA_025355225.1 Bacteroidota bacterium | reverse complement strand
AGGGTTATGTTCAAATTCTTATTATACGTGTAGGCAAACTCAAAATTGTTAGTGTACTGAGGTTTTAAGTATGGGTTTCCTTTTTGGTAAGTATATGGATCGAGGTGATAAACAAATGGGTTCAGGTTATCATATTGCGGGCGATCAATACGGCAGCTGTACGAGAAACTAATTTCGTGCTTATCATTAAAGGTGTGATTTATAAATAAGCTTGGAAAAAAATCGAGATAATGCCTTGAAATGGTCTGAACCACGTTTAATGAATCGCCTGTAGCGTTCGAACTGGTATATTCTGCGCGTAAACCTGCCTGTACCGATGTGTTTTTATAATCCTTACTCAAATTCACATAGGCGGCGTCAACCTTTTCATCATAGATAAAGTGGTTGGTGCTTAGGTAAGGGTCTGTTGCTGCCAGTTTTTCCATCAGGTCGTTATCTGTTTTTACATCGCTGAGTTTAACACCCGATTCAAACTTTACCGATTTGGTTATGGGGTAGGTATAATCAACTTTACCGGTACGAATATCAATATTGGATGGTGTTAAATTTCCTAAAAATGCCTGCGGTTTTTGCTGACTTCCATCAGCCAAAAAGAAATCGGTAACGTATTGGGCAGTCGAATTATTCCTGAATTTTGAATAATCTATGTCTGCACTTAATTGCTGGCCGGCGGTATCAATTTTATAGGTATCGTTCAAATTAACCGCGAAGCTATTATAGGACTGATGAATTGCGGTAACTGTGTGGAGCGACGAATCGACTTGTGTAAAATTTGGCCCTATGTTGGTCCGGTTATCATTATTATCGTCTTCGGTATTAAAATACCCGTTTATCACAAAACCCAGCGTGTTTTTTGTGGACAGATCATAATCAGCGCCAAAACGGTAACTGTTATTATGATTGGTTTGCGGTAAGGCACTAAACTGGTTAAAGTAGGTTGCTTTCCCAGTGCTGTCTGTAGTAATACGTTTTATCCCAATGTTCTGGAACCGTTTGTTGTCATTATGACTGTAAGAGCCAAATATATTCAGGTTGCCTTCTTTGTGGTTTAACTGCAGGGTTTCATTGTCCTTGCCATATTTGCCATATCCCGCACCCAGGGTTACACTGCCGTTGGTTCCCGTTCTTTTGTTCTTTTTCAGTTTAATATTAATAATGCCCGAATTCCCTGCGGCATCGTATTTGGCGGATGGATTGGTAATGATCTCGATGGATTGAATGGTAGTGCCATCTGTTGAGCGCAGTAAGGTAGCTAACTGGGCCGATGTAAGGTAGGTCAGTTTATCGTTGATCATAACTGTTACTCCTTGCTTGCCTTTAAGACTGATGTTATCGTCCTTATCTATACTTACCCCGGGCGCGCGCTCCAATATATCCATTGCAGAGTTTCCTGCTGCCAGAACGCTGTTTTCAACATTCATCACCGTGCGATCTATCTTGCGCTCTATTAATGGCTTTGCTGCAGTAATGCTTACCGTATTTAAACTGCGGTTACCGGGTTGCATTTTTAAAGGCTGCAAGGTAACTTTTGCCGAGTTATCGGTAATGGCAAAAGGCTGGGTCACTGCTTTTTCGTAGCCTACAGTGCTGGCCTTAATAATATAATGGCCTGTTTTAATATGATCAAACGTATACACGCCCGCTTCATTACTTATGGCCCCTTTCACTATTGTTGAATCCTGTGCATTTAATAAGCTTGCTGTAGCGTAGATCATCGGCTTACCCTGCTCGTCCAATAATGATCCCGATACAATAGCCGATTGGGCAGCGTTTTGCGCAAACGCAATACCTGTTGCCGCTATAATAAGCAGGAAGGTAAAATATATTTTATGTAGAATTGTTTTCATGGTTTTGTTGTGGTTATAAAAATTTTGGCAATAAGCTTCCCTTTAAGAGAATTTCCTCTTTTTTAAATTGTTAAATAAGTTTTTGTTGGGCCGGTTATCTAACCGTTAGGGCGGAAGGTAACTGGATGTTAAATTTTGTTCATAGCGTTATTAATTATACGTTCCCAATTTTACAGACAATAAAATTCCATTGAAGAGTGTTCCTCTTTTTTTTGAAATATGCTTCAAAATCGGGCTTGCGGATATTGCCGCGGGTGTTTATTTGTTTTTATATAAGATGCAACAATAGGTGCTAAGGTTACACAATTAGTTTAAATTTTTTAGCCTCCTCTAAATCTCCCCCGGTAGGGGAGACTTTTTAAGCCCTCCCTTCCGGGGAGGGTTGGGTGGGGCTGGTTTCATTTTACTTTAATTTTTGAACTGTCTATAGGAAGATGCTTCCTTATTATAGTATCGGTTACCAAAGTATCAACTTTACACTGCAGTCCGTTATCTGTCATAATAAAGGGTGCTGAAGTTGCCCTTTCATGCTTGTTGATTATTTTGCAATCATAAACATTCACATCCTCCAGCATATTTCTTAAATTTTCATCAATAATTAATTTCGAATTCAGAGGCATTTTTAAGGTTAGATATAGTTCTTCATCATGCCACAAATCGTCTTTTGTAGAATAGAGCCTGTAATCAAAATTCAATATGGTGTCTTTCTGCGTAAACATATATTTGGTATTGCGCGCGTTAAACAGGGCATCATCATAGTTGCGCCCCTTGGCCCTGTATGATTCTATCAAAACCGGCTGACTTACATCACTCTTTTCAAAATTGATATGCACGTGGCGGTATTGATAATGCTCAAAGTCATTATATTCATATTCATCCTCGGTTATCTTCACGTTAGGAAGAAGGGATTTAATATTTAGCCTGGCGCTATCTTCGGCCGAAAAATATTTCAGATCGTTTAATTTAAGATAATAGGTGTTACCCTTTGTCGGCTTTATATTAATGGTTTCACTGAAGCTTGCAGAGGATTTGAAGTCGGCGGCAATTCTTGCAATATAATATACCAGTACTCCTAAGGAACACAGCCATATTACCAGCACCGTTGATCCGGTCGACCGGTTTATAGATGCTGTATTGAATATGCCTTTTAAAGTTATCAGGATAATACTTAACAACGGGATAAACGCAACAAGGAATGCAGCTATATAAATATAGGTAGCGTGATTATGCCTGAGCAAATTAAAAGGAAGATCATGGAAGGGGGCAAAAGTGCCAAAGCCCAATAACGCTACAAAAGCAACCACTATGAAAACGATCCATCCAAAACACATTAATAATATCAGTATACCGATGAGTTTTATCAGCACTTTTCCTGCGCCGCTAAAAAAAACACCCAGGTGATAAAAGAAATCGCCCGCAAAATCGCGTGCCTTGTAAACGAATGGCCTGGCTTCCTGTCCGAAATTGGATAAATTGTTGCGCATGGAGCCCAGTTCTTCTTCAAAATTCTTTTTGAAGCCCTGCAGGTTGAGTTTTTCTCCCTTCATGGCCATCCGGTCGGCACGGCTGACCGCTTTGGGGACCACTATCCATAGTATTATATATAATATAAGGCCTGTCCCGGCAAAAAAGAACGACAGGGCGAATGCCAGTCTTATCCAAACAGGGTTCACACCAAAGTAATTAGCAATACCCGCACACACCCCGCTTACCAGGCGATCATCCGGATCGCGAAACAGCCTGCGCGCCTCTGTATTATAATAGGTGTTGCTAAATGAACCCTTGGTGTCTTCTTCGGCATGTTCAAAATCTTCAACCGTGCCCATTTGTTCAATAACCGATTTAACGTCGTCCTCTACAATTACCTGCTTATTATCTTTAGCAAGCAATTCGTTAAACATTTCGGCAATGCGGTTCTCAATATCCGTGGTGATCTCCAGGCTGTCGGCCGAATTCATAAAATGACGTTTCACGTCCGTCATATAGTTTTTTAATACTTCATAGGCATCCTCTTCTATATGGAATACGAGGCCGTTTATATTGATGATGATAGTCTTATTCATGATCTTGGTTTATTTAATGTCATTAGTCATTTGTCATTGGTCATTAGCTTTTAGCTTTCGGCTTTCGGCTTCCTGTCCCCGATTGATGTTTGTACGGCAAATGCCAGCTCCTGCCAGGTTTTGTCGAGTTGTT
>JANYAB010000701.1 GCA_025355225.1 Bacteroidota bacterium | reverse complement strand
TTCCTCTTCGCCGGTAGGGTAGCCAATTTTAACCAGCAGCAGGAAACGGTCGAGCTGCGCTTCGGGAAGCGGGTAGGTGCCGGCCTGTTCTATTGGGTTTTGTGTCGCGAGGATAAAGAAGGGTTTATCAAGTGGATAGGTTTCGCCACCGTAGGTGACCTCAAATTCCTGCATGGCCTCCAAAAGCGCCGACTGGGTTTTAGGTGGCGTTCGGTTGATCTCGTCGGCGAGAATAACATTGGCAAATAAAGGCCCCTTATTGAACTTGAAAAAACGCTTGCCCGTGGTATGGTCTTCCTCCAATACCTCGGTACCTATAATATCTGTGGGCATTAGGTCAGGTGTAAACTGTATGCGCCTGAAGGAAAGCTTTAGGGCCTGCGACATGGTCTTAACGATAAGCGTTTTCGCCAGGCCCGGCACACCCTCGAGCAGGCAATGACCTCCCGCCAGAAAAGCCACCAGCAATTCATCCAGTATGCTTTCCTGTCCTACAATTACTTTTTGCATCTCGCTTTTCAAAAGCGGCAGTTTGGCAAGAAGCGTTTTTACATCTTTTTCGGTTAATTCCAATGTGGTCGATATTAGATAGCGATTAGTTTAAAACTGATCGCTACGATAAGCGCTATTAAACATCACAAGATATTACGCTTTTGCCTAATTCCCATGCATTTTAACAAAAATCAAACAAAGTATTCAAAACTTTACAGTCTTGGCCGATAAAAGTAAATTCCGCATAAAATTTTGTACTACTTTTAAAGTTTATTAAATGATGTCATTAGGTTCGAAATTTACATTTACCAGGTTTAGTTATCATTCAGGCGATTGGGACACCGATCAGCGTATGCCATCTAACCTGCTTAACTCGTTGGTGGAATATACCACCATCCCAATCGACCCGCATGAAAAAGTGATTCCGCTTGGCAGCGATGCTATTTTTTCTTCTCCATTTGCCTATATCAGCGGGCACAAACTGGTACAGTTTGATGCACAGGAAAAGGCCAACTTTAAAAAATACGTTCAAAACGGAGGCTTTGTATTCGCGGATGATTGCAACCATGATATCGACGGACTTTTTGCCAAATCATTTGAAACGCAAATGGCCGATATATTCGGGCCGCAGCCATTGAAGAAAATCTCCAACAACCACGATATCTACCATTCTTTTTTCAAGTTTGAAAAAGGGCCGCCAACTACCAATTTCGAACTGAATGGCTGGGGCGACGACCTGGTGCACGATTACCTTAAGGCCATTGAAATCAACGGGCGCATTGCCGTATTATACAGCAACAAGGACTATGGCTGCGAATGGGACTATGATTTCAGGAATAAACGTTTTTTGGCCGAGGACAATACTAAGTTTGGGGTGAATATTATTATGTATGCGTTGAATTCATAATCATGGGCTGCTTTATTTAATAGTAAAACACTATCTTTCAAAAGTAACTAATTATGAATGATCAATAATTACTATCTTTTTGAAGAAGGACAGCAGATAGGCCCGTTCTCACATTACGAGCTGATGGACAAGGGCGTGGAACCCGGAACGCTTATTCTTTCACCCATTTCTGACAACTGGCAAAGCGCTGCTGATCTCCCAGAATTTTATGAATATTTTGAGTCCCGCAGTATCTATGCACCGACTACCTATAACCTGGCTAATTTTTGGTGGAGGCTGCTGGCCTATATCATCGACTACATATTAATGATCATACTCATTGTGGCGATGGGAACATTGATAGGGGTAACATCGAGATTTAGCGGATTTACAATTGATTTGGAGCATCAAGGGGAGGCAAAGCTTGATTTAATTATAGGTTTAGTAACTATCTTTTATAATGCGGGATTTGAGGCTGCGGAATTACAAGGAAGTATTGGTAAAATCATTTGCAAATTGAAAGTAGTTAATGCCGGGGGAAGAAGAATTAGTTTTGCTACAGCACTTGGACGTAACTTTGCGAAAATACTATCGAGCCTGATGTGCGGGTTGGGTTTTTTTAATATATTCTGGAATAAACAGCGCCAGGGCTGGCATGACGTGATAGCTAAGACCTACGTCATAAAAAGATCATAGTTATCAGCATGCGATATTACGTAGCAACATCCCCCCTAAAGGATGATTTTCGTCCATCAGGCTACATTATTTTAGCATAGTTTTATATTCTTAAAGCCACTTGCTATATTTATGGACTTAATAATTAACTGCTTTGAAAAGAAAAGACTTCCTTTATCTTACAGGCATGGGGCTTGGTGCTTCTATGCTCAGCTGGATACCTGTAATAGGTTCGCCTATTAAGCATGGCGGCATATTGCAG
>JANYAB010000700.1 GCA_025355225.1 Bacteroidota bacterium | reverse complement strand
CCTACAATGGCGAAAAAAGCAAGCTGGATCTGGATTTCTGGGTGCTTCCTTCCGACCTTGAAAAGGCAAAGGTGCAGTTCGCGGCCAACGTAAAACCGATGCTCGCTTCCTTTGAACGCTGGTTTGGTCCTTATCCCTTTTACGAAGACGGATATAAACTGGTGGAGACCCCCCACCTCGGCATGGAGCATCAAAGCGCGGTGGCGTACGGAAATAATTTTTTGAACGGTTATCTCGGCACTGATCTTTCGGGTACCGGCTGGGGGCTTAAATGGGACTATATTATCGTTCACGAGAGCGGGCACGAATGGTTTGGAAACAATATCACCGCGAAGGACCTGGCAGATATGTGGATACATGAGGCA
Organism: Bacteroidota bacterium; assembly: GCA_025355225.1. GTDB lineage: Bacteria > Bacteroidota > Bacteroidia > Sphingobacteriales > Sphingobacteriaceae > Mucilaginibacter. Next base: position 4,477 of record JANYAB010000700.1, on the reverse strand, counting down.
TTCACCTGTTATTCCGAATCGCTGTTTGTGGAGAGCCAATATGGCAAACAGGCCGGGCAGGAATATGTAAAAGGCCTGCGCAAGCAGATAGCGAACGAAAACCCGGTCGTCGGCTTTTATGGTGTAAACAAAGAGGGCTCCGAAGATATGTATTTTAAAGGGGCAGTGGTGATGAACATGGTCCGCACCATTATTAATAACGATGAAAAATGGTGCGCCATACTTCGGGGTTTAAACAAAACTTTCTTTCACCAAACCGTAACTTACAATGATATAATCAATTACATTAATGTACAGTCGGGTATTAACTTAACACCTGTATTTGATCAGTACCTGCACTATAAAGGATTGCCGACACTTAAATTTACCTGGCAGAATGGTAAACCTTATTGCCGGTGGATAGCTGATGCGAAGGGTTTTAATATGCCGGTGAGGGTAAGAACTAAAGGCGGGGATTATAGATTCATCAGCCCGACCACCGCACTACAGCCTATGGATTTGCCGGGGGCTGCAAAAGATAACCTGGAAGCAGATACTTTTAACTATTATATCAAACTTTCGGGAATACAGAAAGGCGGATGAAAGGTGTCATTATCTGGCGATCACGTATAAATTTAGAAGACTAATACAAACATCATGATAAAAAAGACTCTTTTGCTAACGCTGTTTGCTGCAGTATTAACAGCCTTCAATGCATTTGGCCAGCTTGGCGCAAACAAAGAAACATTTACACGCGCCGATTCGCTCCGTGGTTTTTTAACACCGCTGCGCACCTGTTACGATATAGATTATTATCATCTTGATGTTAAGTTTGATATAGGTAACAAGTTCATTAGCGGCAATGTCCTTTTTAAATTCACTGCTGTTCAGGACTTTACCCAACTCCAATTCGATCTTTTTGCGAACCTGAAAGTTGAGAAAGTAGTTTACAAGGGACAGGAATTGCCCTATAAACGTGAGTTTAATGCTGTATTTGTCACCTTCCCTAAACCCATTATTAAAGGCAGTAAAGATGAGTTTACTGTTTATTACTCCGGTAATCCGACCATAGCCAAAAGAGCTCCATGGGATGGGGGCGTGGAATATAATATCGACTCATTAGGGCATCCCTGGGTTTCCACAGCCTGCCAGGGAATGGGTGCCAGCGTATGGTGGCCAAATAAGGACCACCAGTATGAAGAGGTGGACAGCGCGCTTATCAGTATCAGCGTACCAACCGGTTTAAAAGATGTTTCAAACGGACGGTTACGCAAGGTTACCAAATTGAAAGATGGTTATACCCGCTTTGATTGGTTTGTAGCCAATCCTATCAATAATTATGATATCGAGGCAAACATTGGGGACTATGTGCATTATTCGGACACTTTTAATGGTGAAAAAGGAAAACTGACGCTTGACTTCTGGCCGCTGAGTTATAATCTGGACAAAGCAAAAAAACAATGGGGCGAAAATGCCAAGCCGATGTTAAGTGCTTTTGAGCACTGGTTTGGGCCGTACCCTTTTTACGAGGATGGTTATAAATTGATTGAAACCCATCACTTAGGTATGGAGCATCAGAGTGGTACCGCTTACGGCAACCATTATCATAATGGCTATTTAGGCAATGATCTCTCCGGCACCGGCTGGGGCCTGAAATGGGATTTTATTGTTGTGCACGAGAGCGGTCACGAGTGGTTTGGCAATAATATTACCTCGAAGGACCTTGGCGACATGTGGATACATGAAAGCTTTACTAATTATTCAGAGTCGTTGTTTATCGAAAGCCGTTATGGCAAACAGGCGGGGCAGGAGTATGTGCACGGCACCCGTTTCCGCATTGTTAACGACCGACCTATTGTTGGCCCCTATAACGTGAACAAAGAAGGGTCGGGAGATATGTATTATAAAGGCGGTAACCTGCTTAACATGGTACGTACCATTATTAATGATGATGAAAAATGGCGCAACATCCTGCGCGGTCTTAATAAAACATTTTACCATAAAACAGTTACTTATGACGATATTGTAAATTATATCACGGAGCAGTCGGGTATTAATCTATTGCCGGTATTCGATCAGTACCTGCATTATAAAAATATACCCATACTTGAATTTATGTCGAGGAATGGTAAGTTAAATTGCCGCTGGATAGCCGATGCAAAAGGCTTTAACATGCCTGTCCGGGTAAAGCTAAAGGGTGGTGAGTACCAGTTTATCAACCCAACAACCCGCTTTACACCGGTAACTATCGACGGCGCCACTAAAGATAATTTAGAAGCGGATACCTTTAATTATTATATCGGAGTGCTGATGGAATAAGTCCCATATAATAAAAAAAAAAGCCGTCATTGCGAGGAACGAAGCAACCTCTACGCAGGACAGTCATGGACCTGATGGTGTTTATGAGCATAAGGCTTTATGCATCTAATAAGCATCGCGGAGTTTGATTAGCAAGCGTAGAGATTGCTTCGTTCGTTCGCAATGACCTTCAATTTGAAGTTTTTTTTACTTTTAAGTGCAACCTTTTTCCCATATATGCGTCTTATTTTAAAACAAATAAACCATGAGATCAATTATCAAATTACTACTGGCTGCTTTATTGGTATCGGGCTCCGTTCTTACCTTTGCTAAATCGCATCCCGCGGCAAAAATAAGTGTATCGAGAATAGAAGACCGTCACCTTTCAGGTTTCAATGGTGTACACTTAGCCGGTTCATACGATGTGTACATTACACAAGGCACAACTGAATCAGTTAAAGTGGAAGCGCCTGATGATATCATTGGCCACATTATTACTGAAGTTGATGGTGGGGTGCTTAAAATCTATAATAAGCATGATGAATTTCACTGGGGGGACTTGTTTGGACATCATAGAAAAATAGTTATTTACGTAACTGCCAAGGATTTGAACAGCATCAGCGTTTCGGGCTCCGGCGATATGTTCTTTAAAGGAGGCATCCATACCAATTCATTAAAATTAAAAGTGACCGGTTCTGGCGATATGCTGGGCGTGGTAGATGTAAAGACGTTGGAAAGCAGTATTTCAGGCTCCGGCGATATAAAAATTTCGGGCCATGCCGAAAGTTCAACTGTAAGCGTAGGTGGTTCAGGGGATTTTTCGGCCCGCAACCTGGTTACCATTAATACAGCGGTGCACGTTTCGGGTTCGGGGGATGCTTCCATTAACGCCAGTAACAGAGTGGATGCATCTGTATCCGGTTCAGGCGATATCAAATATACTGGCGGCGCTAAAAACGTCTCTTCCTCAAAATCAGGCAGTGGGGATATTGAACGGGATTAAAATATTTGTATGGTGGAGACACGCCTATCGTAGAGACACAATGCAATGTGTCTCTACCCCTTTGTATACCTAATCTTTAAACCTTCCAATCACCCTTCTTCCCAAATCATAAGTCAGCCGGAAAGCCTCCTGATTGCTGGTGTATCCCGGTGTCCGGTGTACGCTGAAAATGAACTGTCCTTTAAGGCGATTAGCCACAAAGGGTGTTATAATGAAATCCAGCCGGTTGTAGAATTTTTTTTCGTAAAAAGCATCACCATAAATAATGTGACTGCCTTGTCCGGCATAAAATTCTTCAAACAGCGCGAAGCGGAAATAACTTAAATAGGCACTGGCAACAAAGCCCTTAGGTGTTTGAAGCTGGTCTACGCCGCGCGTCCTCTCTAATGACGCCATTACGCCTGCCTCAAAAGACAAGGAATCGAGCACGGTTTTATGACTAAAATCTAACCCCAACCGCACCTGTACACCGCCGTTATCCATAACATGGTCATTAGGCAGCAGTATGGCCGCGCCTGCATCGTGCAGCAGCAAGAAATAGTGGGATATATAAAAAGGTTCGTGGGGGTTAGGGCTGTATTTGCCCGACATCCCGAATAAAAACTCCTCGCGCTGGGTATTGGTTTGCCGGCTTACCCAATCAATCCACAAAGTTTCATTAAAGTTATGGTTGGTATTGTTGAAACGCAGCAGCATCCCTTCCACATTGGGACGATAATTGCGCAGGGTATCGTTCAATAGCGCACGGGGATAATTATCCAGCAACCCCTCGCGTGGAAATTCGCCTACGTTAAACAGCCAGTTCTTATTGTTAAATTTATAATAGGCTACAGGGTCGGCTTTTAAAAAATAGGGTATCGCGCCAAATTCGTGTATGGCATTTGCGCCAACTACAAAATGGTTAAGGCTATCTATGTTCAGGCCAAAATCAAGCGCTGTTCGGGTACCGGAATAGGTGCGTGACCGGGCAACAAAATCTTTGTACTCGCGGTTATCCATAAAGCCCAGGCCATTGAAATTAACATCGAGCGTGGTTTGCGCTATAGAAACGGCGCTTATGAAAAGAGAAATAAATGTGACTAAGTAAACCTTTTTGCTCATTTTATAGGGGTTATTCAATTATTAAACTGATGATCCTGCTGTTTTTGCTACCCAGGAAAGGATCTGTGCGCAGCGAAAATAGCATTCCATATTTTC
>JANYAB010000664.1 GCA_025355225.1 Bacteroidota bacterium | reverse complement strand
GGGATGGCCGATTTTTTACGCAGCATGAGGCCAACGGTAAAAAAATATTTTGGTCGAGAGGAAATGGCTGGGTGATGGGAGGATTGGTAAGAATGCTCGAAAATATGCCTGCTGATTATCCCGACAGGCCCCGTTTTGTGGAACTCTATAAAAAGATGGCCGCCAAAATAGTCACCCTGCAAAATGCCGATGGTACGTGGCACGCAGCGCTGCTCGATCCCGCAAGTTACCCGGTTAAAGAAACGAGTGGAACAGGGTTTTACTGCTACGCGCTGGCCTATGGCATCAACAATGGGTTATTGCCCCGTGCAAAATATTATCCCGTAGTTGCCAAAGCATGGGAGGCACTAACTGCTTCGGTACATCCTGATGGCAAACTGGGATATGTGCAGCAGATAGGCGAAAAACCGGAAACGGTGAGTTACGATGATACAGAGGTATATGGCGTAGGCGCATTTTTGCTTGCAGGTTCAGAAGTATCAAAATTAGTATCAAAGCATCGTTAGCTACGCCTGTAACAATCAAGCCACATTTAATATAATGCATTGTATTGCCAGATTTCCTGTATAAATTAGGGGGGACTGTTGATGCCAGTTATGATATTATCAAATCTATAAGCCCGGAGGAGGACGTTTCAGACCTTACTTACTTTGCTGAAAAAGGCGAATTTGGATTGACAACTGACAGTACGGGCAATGTATATATCGCTGATGGCCAAGTCTATGTTTTTGACCGTACGGGAAAACAGCTAAAAGTAATAAAGGTTCCCGAACGGCCTACATCGATTGTTTTTGGTGGTCAGAATAATAAAACGCTGTATATTATCGGGACTAATTCTCTTTACAGTATAAACACCGAATAATATTTTTAATTTTATTACTCAATTATAAACCTTTTGAGTAATGGAAAAAGATCCGGTCTTCATAACCGGCGGAACCGGTTACATTGGGAAAAGATTAACAAAAGTATTATTAGATGAGGGGTATGAAGTGACCCTTTTGGTACGTGAGAGTTCCGTTAAAAAACTGCCCGTAGGATGCAATGCCGTAGTTGGAAGTCCTTTTGACCCGGCTACCTACGCAAGCTCCGTTCCGGTCGGGAGCATTTTTATTCATTTGGTAGGGGTTAGTCATCCGGGTCCGAAGAAAAAACTGTTGTTTTATTCGGTAGACCTTGCCTCTGTGAAAGTATCGGTTGAAGTAGCCACGAAAGCCAAAGTGAAGCATTTTGTATATGTAAGCGTGGCCCAACACCCAACAAAAATAATGGCAGACTTCCAGGAAGCCAGAAAACAGGGAGAGGAAGCAATATTGGCATCCGGGTTAACGTCGACATTTATACGGCCGTGGTATGTTGTGGGCCCGGGTCATTATTGGCCATTATTGTTTCAGCCTGTATTTAAAATTCTGGAAGTAATTCCCGCTACATCAGAAACAGCAAAGTCCCTGGCGCTGGTCTCATTAAAGCAGATGCTTCTAACGCTTAAAAATGTGGTCGTCAATCCTCCCGGCGAAATGAATACTGTTATAGAAGTCCCGGATATAAAAAAAGTAAAACCATAAAATTATGACTGTTACCAACAGGGTAATAACACTGCTGATCGTTTTGTGCAGTTTAAGTTTTTGTTTTTCAAAAAGCACAGCGCAAAGAAATAAAAAAACATTTCATGTGATCGCGTTTTATACTGGGCGTAACGATCAGGCTCATATTAGCTTTATGCACGAAGCCAACAAATGGTTTCCCGAAATGGCGAAGAAATACAATTTCACCTACGACTCGACCAAAAATTGGAACAATATGAACGCTGAATTCTTGGCGCATTACCAGGTGGTGGTATTTTTAGATACCCGCCCGGACGACCCAGCACAACGCGAAGCATTTAAAAGATACGTGGAAAACGGTGGTGCATGGTTAGGGTTCCATTTTTCGGAATTTGCTTTAACACCCTCTGAGTTTCCGCAGAACTGGGACTGGTACCATAATGAGTTTTTGGGGTCAGGCTCTTATAGAAGCAATACCTGGCGACCAACTTCAGCGGTATTACGTGTTGAGGCCCGGGATCATCCTGCAATGAAGAATATGCCCGAAACATTTAAATCAGCGCCGAGCGAGTGGTACCGGTGGGAAAATGACCTGCGAAAAAATCCCTATATAAAAAAAACATTTGCAAATACTAATTTTTTTAGCTAACTTAGCAGTCCATATCCTTCCGGTCTGAACCAATAGTTTAGCTTTCGTGCATTATCGGGTGTCCCCGATGATCCCATCGCATTTTTTTCTTCAACACTTACATGCCCGTCCTGCATCGGCAACCGGCATTCCATTATATAAATAATTATTTGCGAAAATAATTGAATCGTTCTTTGAAATTTTAGTTCTTCGTTCCCCAGGGGTTTCTCTAATGATGTTAACCTGAATAGAAAAAAGGATATCAGGCTTTGTCTGATAAAGTTATAACACATTTTGACTTGATTCGTATAATTCGCCAATGACCAATGCCAATTGACCAATGACTATAAAAATATCGGTCTATCCAGTTTCATTGCGATGCGATAAGCTGCATTCATTAAGCCTACATGACTATAAGCCTGCGGGAAATTTCCCCATTGGCTGCCGTCATTTTCATCCACATCCTCGCTGAATAATAACAAGTGATTGGAAAATTGCAACAGGTTTTCAAATTCCTTTATTGCATCATCAATCCGGCCAACTGCTGCCAACGCTTCTACATACCAAAAGGCACATATCAGAAAGGTGGTCTTAGGTTTGCCAAAATCGTCTTTATATAAATACCGGTAAAATAATCCATTAGATGCTTTTAATTCTTTTTCCAACGCAGCCAAATGGTCTCTGGCCCTTTCTGATGTGGGATCAAGATAGTTCATCATAATAAGCTGCAGCGTGCTTGCGTCCAGATTGGGACTATCCGCCGAATTGGTGTATACCTTTCTAACAGGATCGTAGCAGCTTTCTATATGCCCGGCTGCCCGCCCCTTTAAAGCTATAGCCTTGTTCGTCAACGCTTTATTCTCAATGGTTCTCGCCATTTTTTCAGCCGCAGAGGCGCCTGCCCACTGGAATAGGTTACTGTAACAGTGTATATTGGCTATGTTCCTGAATTCCCATATACCCGCGTCCTTTTCATCTATGGTTCGTTCTATCTTATTTAATAAATAATCTATCCACCGGGCTGAATCCTTTCTTTCTGAAAAAATAAAACGGTGATCGGTATATAGCGGTAATACCGAAACCAGTACCTGGCCGTAAATGTCATTTTGAATGTGTTCATAAGCCTGGTTACCTATGCGCACCGGTTGGTTACCTAAGTAACCATCAAGATCCGTTAATACCTTTTCAGTCAGGGTTTTTGTACCGGTAATACCATACAGTGGTTGGTACCTGAAATCCTCTGAAAACGAGATGTCGGTTACATAGCTGAAATACCTTTCCATTTCCTCGAAATGGCCGATGTGGTTTAGTGCCGCGATCACATAATAAGTATCGCGCAGCCAGCAATAACGGTAATCCCAATTACGGCCGCTTCCAGGCGACTCGGGAAGGCTGGTAGTACTGGCTGCAATGATAGCGCCTGTGTCTTCATACTGGTGAATTTTTAGGGCCAGGGCCGAACGGATTACGAAAGGCTGGTAAAAGGGGGCTATAGACGAGTGTTTTATCCACGTACGCCAATATTGAGTCGTTTCTCTTAAAAAACGTTCTGCTGTACTTGTTAATGGGGCCTCCAGCGGCTCGCCGTAAGTAAGCACCAGGTATTTGCACTCATTTAAAACAAAGGCATGCTCTTCAAAAACATAGCTTATGGGTATGTTGGTGGTCAGTCTTATATTCTCCTCACCACCCAGAAACTGGATATGATTACTCCCACGATTGACATCTAATTTAATTGATCCATATTCAGAGACCGGCTCGCATTTAACCTTAATTCTGGGTGAGCCTTCAAGCGCTTCAATTCTCCTGATCAGCATTAAAGGTTTATAATACCGCTGGTGTTCGTGAAATCGCGGGGCAAAATCTGTTATACGGTAACTTCCTCCGCTTTGCAAGGTTATTTCGGTTATCAGAATGTTTGTGTTCTCCAGATAGTATTGGTAGGAAGTGTACTCGCCTTCGGGTAAAATTGAAAATTCGCCGCCTTTGGTTTTATCCAGCAATCCTCCAAAAATAAAGGTGCTGTCAAAACGTGGCCAGCAAAGCCAGTCGATATTGGTATTTTTATTGATATGTGCTAAAAAAGCGCAGTTGCCTATTATTCCGGTTTGATAAGTATGTCTTTCCATTTAATTTTAGTTGGTTAGGTTGGATCAGGTGAATAGTTGATTAAGTTAGATCAGGTGAATAGTTGATTAAGTTGGATCAGGTGAATAGTTGATTAGGTTTATGTGATACCTTTTCATCAACTATTCACCAATCAACTATTCACCAATCAGCTATTCACTCAATTAACTTCCTAAAGCATTGAACAATATTTCATAAGTAATGTTGAAGTAAATAATACTTTTAAATTCTACTAAGTCTATTGATTATTTAAACAATCACAGTAACTTTAACTTTAATATCAAAAATGGAATTCAAACCTAAAATTTTTTAACATTATGAGTTTAAGATTAGGCGATTTAGCCCCCAATTTTAAGGCGAAAACATCAGAAGGTGTAATAGACTTTTATGAATATCTCGGTAATAGCTGGGGCGTTTTATTTTCGCATCCTGCTGATTATACCCCTGTATGTACAACCGAACTGGGTAAAACGGCATCATTAAAAGCTGAATTTGATAAGCGGAACGTCAAGGTGATCGCGCTAAGTGTTGATTCGGTTGAATCGCATAAAGGGTGGATCAACGATATTAATGAAACCCAGGGTGTTGAGGTAAATTTTCCCATTATTGGAGATGAGAACAGGGAGATCGCGTTAGCCTATGACATGATCCATCCAAACGCATCGTTAACTGCAACTGTACGTTCATTGTTCATTATAGCACCGGATAAAACCATTAAGCTGATGATTACTTATCCCGCATCAACAGGGAGAAACTTTCAGGAAATTCTGCGCGTGATCGATTCACTCCAGCTTACAGCCAACTATAGCGTTGCTACCCCGGCTGATTGGAAAGAGGGAGAGGACGTGGTAGTAGTGCCCGCAATTAAAACTGAAGACATTCCTGCCAAATTTCCAAAAGGATTTACCATCATTAAACCGTACCTCCGTATGACCCCACAACCTAATAAATAATTTTTATTTGTTAAATAATAATTTTATATATTTGAAAAACGGGTTAATATATAATGCTTTCTGATTAAGAATACCAATTTTGTTTCAGTTTGGCTTTAGTTTTTTTAATCTTTAATACATAATTTTTTAATAGAATAATAATATTATGAAAACTGGAAAAGTAAAATGGTTTAACACACAAAAAGGGTACGGTTTTATTGTTACCGAAGACGGTAAAGATCTTTTTGTACACTTTAAAGATGTACAAGGCGGCGTAAATGCCATTAAAGATAACGATAGCGTGCAGTATGATGTGGAAGAAGGCAGAAAAGGATTACAGGCGGTAAACGTGAAAAAGATATAATTCATTTATTCTGAATAAGAAAACCTCTGTGGGATACAGGGGTTTTTTTTATGCAAAAATCACGTCGCGTCGGGGCGTATCGCTTACGCCCATTGCGTACGCCCGTAACAAACAAACCAATTATTATTTATGAGTGACGCTCTTTCGGCTAAAGCCACACGAAATGTTATTTTCCTTGTACTTGTTGCTTCCTTAGGCTACTTTGTTGACATATACGACCTGGTAATTTTTTCGATAGTACGGGTTAAAAGCCTGCATGATATAGGCATTTCTGATGCGGATATGCGCTTAAAAGGCGTTTACGTCATCAATATGCAGATGTGGGGTTTATTGTTGGGCGGAATACTATGGGGTATTATAGGCGATAAGCTGGGCCGCATAAAAGTATTGTTCGGATCAATACTATTGTATTCGCTGGCCAATTTTGCAAATGGTATGGCGCATACTATTGATACTTATGCCATCATCCGTTTCATTGCAGGCATTGGCCTTGCAGGCGAATTGGGGGCAGGCATTACCTTAGTGAGCGAGACATTAAGTAAGGAAAAGAGGGGATATGGCACCATGATCGTCGCCGTTATCGGTTTGTTAGGTGCAGTCGCTGCAGCGATGGTCGGTAAGTACGACTGGCGTACGGCCTATTATGTTGGTGGCGCATTAGGAATAGTATTGCTTTTACTCCGCGTGGGAACTTTTGAATCGGGTATGTATAAAAATGTTGCGTTGACCGAAGTATCGAAAGGAAATATATTTATGTTGTTTTCCAACAGAAAACGGTTTTTAAAATACCTCTATTGTATATTAATTGGCGCCCCGCTATGGTATGTTGTCGGAATATTAGTGACACAATCTCCCGAATTTGGCAAGGCTTTGGGAGCAAAAGAACCAATAAGCGCTGGCACAGGCATTTTATACACCTATGTGGGCATATCGGTAGGTGGTATTTTTGCGGCAGTATTGGCACAGTTGAGCAAGTCAAGGAAACTGACCATGTTTATATTTCTTATACTATCTGTGATCAGCGCAGTAGCTTATCTAAGCACCAATGGTATTACCAATCACCAATTCATTTGGCTTTGTTTCTTTATGGGATTTTCTGTAGGTTACTGGGCAACATTTGTCACCATTGCAGCCGAGCAGTTTGGCACCAATATAAGGTCGACTGTCACAACTACCGTTCCTAATTTTGTAAGAGGATCGTTAATACCGATCAATGCGCTATTCAATTTACTCGTACTGCATTACGGGATGATAAACAGCGGTTATATTATGATGTTTATACTTACCGCTGTCGCCTTGTTCTCACTAAGCCAGCTAAAAGAGAGCTTCAGCAAAGACCTGGATTATGTGGAGATCTCGTAGAGACGCAATGCATTGCGTCTC
>JANYAB010000600.1 GCA_025355225.1 Bacteroidota bacterium | reverse complement strand
CAACAGGATTCATTTTTCTTCTAAAAAAGCCAGGATATGCCCGTCCGGGTCGGCGGTATAGAACTCCGTGCCATAAGGCATTTCGCGTAGCGACTGGCAATGTCATTAAGTTAAGGGGTTAATACGCTGGTTTAAAGTTAGTAAAGGTTCTGTGTTTGCTTTTGGATTGAAGGTTTTTCTTGACTCGCTCAAATGATCTGTCCTTTCTTATAGGCAATGTATCCCGGATAAAGTGAGCATGTAATATCTTCAGGATATTTTCAACGTTATTATCGTTGAAAAGCGCGATCAGGTTGACTTTCAGCTTCCCAAAAGATTTATTTCTATTCACTTTCATGGGATGTTTTCTATTTATTGCATTTACATCTACCGCTGTTTGAGCATCTTTTATTAAAAAAGAATGTAGGTTAGTCATGAAAACTGTTGCGTAAAAGTCTTGCTCAACAGATTCGACAGTTAATCCGCTGAAAGCTTCCATTTGCAGGATATTTTTTTGAATGGATATATTGGTTTCTACACCCCATCTAAAAAAATAAAGTTCTTTAAATTCAGTGTTTGGATGACCTTCTTCTTCCCAAAGGTTGGTAACCAGTACCTCCACCGTTTTTTCAAGATCCACCCGTACAAGTCTCAGTTTTAGGAGTGTGTTCCCGGTTATAATAAACCCGCTCTCCTTTAATGTTTTTATAGCGGTATGCGCAGGAGACAGATAAACAATAGTTGTTTGTTTGCCCCCTGCTATGAATTCCTTTATCATATTTTGGTCGTCCTTGCCTCTAATGACAAATTTGATTTCCTGCTCCGCCCACTGGTGCATGGCAAACATTTTATAACTACAGAAATTCCTGTCATAAATAACCAACATATCTTTTTCCAATTGTTCTATTGCATCATAAGCCATGGGCACTTCTCCGTACCGATAAGGCATTATTCTGGGCATCAAAACAAGTTCATTTAGTACGTCATAGTGGTAAAATGTTTTAGCTTGTACAAAGCTGCAACTCTGATTGCTTGCACCACCAAAATAACTGTTCAGTGCCGGCGTGTTCACTAAACTAACATTAGAGCCATCTGCGGCAACGATCCGATATCCTTTCCAGCGTTTTATAGTATCCGAGCCTGCATAATGGTAGTAACTGCTTACAAGCACCTTGTTCCACCAATAAAAGAAAGTAGCTTTTAACTTTATACGCTGCTGGGTAAAAGCACTTACTGAACATGTATTGCGATCCCCCAATTCTTCAAAAAACTTTTCCAGTTCTATACTAAGTGTCTTTTTGCAAAGCTTAACTATCAGTAAAACAAGTCGTTCAAAAGGTAATTTCCTGCTACGGGTGAAATCTTTACTGGATTTTCTGAAATTATCCAGCAGGTGATCATTCTGGATGATTAATGAAACAAAGCTTTTTAGTTCAGAAATAATTCTTATTCCTATTTTTATCTCGGTCTTGGCCATTAGGGTTGTAGTAGTGTTTTGTGTTTTAGTCGATTCAAAACTACTTACTGCAATCCTTCTTTTGTTGCCTTTTTCCTAACTTAATAACATATAGGTCAGCTGATTATTCCTTAACTTAATGACATTGGCCGTAGGTACGAAACGTGAGTTACATATCTACCAAATGCAGTGCAGAGTCGTTTAATCTAGCAACATTTGTTCCTCCGGAGCATTGTTGGTATTTGCAGCTTGAATAGGAATTACACTTTATTCTATAAAAGATATTAAAACCCTATAGAATTACCACCATCAACAGGCAATATCACGCCGGTTACATATTTGGCAGCATCCGACGCCAAATAATATATGGCTTCCGCTATATCTTCGGGGAGACCTAATTTACCTATCGGTGTACGCGATAGTACTTTTTGCTTTCTTTCGGGATCATTGTCCAGCGCCTTAGCCGACATATTGGTTGCTATAAAACCAGGGGCAACGCAATTTACCCTGATCCCACCCGGAGATAGTTCAACTGCCATTGCTTTGGTCATTCCCTCGATACCTGTTTTTGCTGCTGTATAGGCAATTACATAGGGGATGCCATATTGGGCTGCCATCGAACTAATATTTATAATACAGCCATTCTTTTTTTGAAGCATTGATTTGGCAACCTCGCGACTTAAAACAAACACTGATGTTAAATTAGTTAAGATAACCTCTTGGAATTCCTCGTCGGTAACTTCAGTAAATGATTTTTTCTGGTTCACACCGGCATTATTAACCAATATATCTATAGGCCCATATTCCTTTTCAATTTCGTTAACCAAATTTGGTATCTCTTTTAAATTGCTAAGGTCAAAAACCTTGTAGCTGCATAGCTTGCCAAGGTCAGTTGAAACTTCGGCTAAATTCTTCTCGTTTCGCCCAATTATTATCGTTTTGATCTGGTTCTCAACAAATTTTTTCGTGGTTGCAAGTCCCAGTCCCGATGCACCGCCGGTAATTATTGCGGTTTTATTTTTTAAATTCATTATGCTGATATATATTGTTAATAACGGCCAGTCAGGTTTTAAGAAAGATTAAGGGATTTATTAAATGTTTTTTGATTTTTTTAAAGAAGACTCACGGATGATCAGTTCAGATCTCAATATCAGGCTATGCGTTTGGTGAAGATCATCATGATTATCCAAATGGCCAATTAAAATTTTAGCGGCAACTTCACCCATCTCGTATCCCTTATAATCAATTGTAGTTAGGTTAGGTTCAATAACACAGGCTGTAGGGTCATTATTAAAACCTGCGAAGGCGATGTCCTGTGGAATCTTTACTCCCTCCTTCTTCAATGTCTGCATGCAGCTTACGGCACATATATCATTTGCAACAAATACCCCATCGGGTCTAACAGGCATTTTCAAGATCAATTGGGCCGTCTCACTGCCAGCATTGGCACTCAGGTTATTAATGATTGCCATGTCCTTTTCAAAAGGAATGTTATGATCTTCCAGCGCCTTCTTGTAACCATTAAACCGGTCGGAGTAAACATTCCTTAACTGACTGCCTCCGATGTGCATTATTCTTTTGCATCCCTGGTCAATTAAATGAGTAGTAATGTTATATGCAGCCTTGTAGTTATCTATAAATATACTTGGGAACTGATCGTGTTCCTGTACACGATCAAAAAAGATTACCGGGATACCACGGTTAACAAAGGCTTCAAAATGCTCTATATTGGTGGTATCATAAGCCAATGAAACAAGCAACCCATCCACCCTGTTGTTGAACATGGCCTTAGCATTGCTCACTTCTTTCTTCATGGTTTCAAGCGATTGGCTGATGAAAAGATTGTAGTTTGCCTCATTAACCACTTTCTCTATTCCTGCGATTACATCCGACATAAAATTACTGTTGAGCCGCGGTACAATTACACCGATTATATTACTGTGTTTTTTACGCAGACTGCTGGCGAACGAATTGGAACGATATCCCATTTCGGCGGCAGCATTTAATATTTTCTTTTTGGTATTTTTGTTTATTCCAGGATGGTCCTTTAAGCCTCTGCTTACGGTAGCCGCCGAAATATTCAACTTTTTGGCTATATCATAAATGGTAACTTCTTTTTCGGGTTCACTCATAATTAGGCAAGGTTAATAATTTTCGAAAATAAAGTTTTTTTGAACGGTAAACATCATGTTAAATAAGCCAAACTAATGCCATCTGCTATTTTATTGATATTCAATTAATTGAAAACCTACTTCCGCTTAAATTGTACGATTACGATACAACTAATGTTCAGTAATGAACACCAAAAATTTCACAATCGGTTACAATAAAAATATTGATTAAATTTCGATAAATATGTAGATAATTTGTTAATTTTTTATAGAATAAATGGCAAAATGGAGGATTTTTTGAAAATTGTTTTTGTTATTTTAGCAATCGGTTGTTAAAGATGCGTTTTTATGATTATCATTTAATCCTGTTAAGGCCGGCATCAGAACCAAAAAATGCTTTGATAGCAAATAATTTTGTACCCGTTCAAAAGATATAATCTATTTTTATCGCCAAATAACAAATGAATGATCAGTAATTTAGAACAGACCTTCCGTTGGTTTGGGCCGAATGATGCGGTAACGTTAGCAGCTATAAAACAAACGGGCGCTACCGGAATAGTTAATGCCCTGCACCATATCCCTTGTGGTGATGTTTGGAGTGTGGAAGAGATAAAACAGCGGAATGAAATGATTAATGCTGCCGGTCTTCGATGGTCGGTAGTGGAGAGTGTGAATATCCACGAGAGTATTAAAACAGCCGGCCCTCAGCGTGATGAATATATCGAAAAATATATAGCTACGCTTAAAAACCTCGGTAAATGTGGTATTAAAACGGTGTGCTATAATTTTATGCCGGTTCTCGACTGGACTCGCACTAACCTCGATTTCAGGCTGCCAAACAATGCGTCGGCTTTAAGGTATCATGCCCCGGCGGTCGCGGCTTTTGACCTGTATATCCTCGAACGTGAAAACGCTGCGGACGATTTTACTACAACCGAGCAGCAGCAGGCAAAAGCATTTTTTGACAGCATTTCGGAAGAACAAAAAAAGCAATTAACCAACACCGTAATGGCTGGCTTGCCGGGGACTGATGAAGTGTTTACTATTGCCGAATTTAAGGAACATCTAAAAAAATACTCGGATACAGATGCAAATAAGCTTAAGCAAAACCTGTCCTATTTTTTAAATGCAATAGTGCCTGCTGCCGAGGAAGCAGGCATAAAAATGTGTATCCACCCTGATGATCCGCCTTTCCCAATTTTAGGTTTACCGCGGGTTGTTTCTACCGAGAAGGATCTGTTGGATATCGTTAATTCGTGCCCTTCAGATAGTAATGGAATTACTTTTTGTACCGGTTCATTAGGGGCAAGGGGCGATAATGACTTACCGGGAATGGTCAACAGGTTAGGGCCGCATATCCATTTTTTACATTTACGTAATGTGCAGCGCGAACCGGACGGGAGTTTTTATGAGGCCGACCACTTAAATGGCAGTAATGATATGTATGCCGTAATGAAAAACGTTATCCTGGAACAAAAAAGGAGGGAAGCAACTGGCAGGGATGACATTGCTATCCCCATGCGCCCGGATCATGGGCATAAATTGTTGGACGATTTTAACTATAATACTTATCCCGGCTACTCAATTATTGGGAGATTAAAGGGCCTTGCGGAGTTGAGAGGGCTTGAGATGGGTATTAAAAGAAGTATTGTCTGAATCAAAATTTTCAGAATTTATGAATTAAAGGAATTTTTGCCAAGGCTGTTAATTCTAAAAATCCTTTAATTCTGAAAATTCTGATTCGGAAATATTATTTATCTGTTTCAAAAGGTGAAGCCGGAAGGCCCTCCTTATTGTATAAATTAGCTCCTTCGGGATTGTCAGCCCATGCATAACGTACTGAAACCGGGGCAGTCACCCCATCACTCCATACAATTACCTTATCATTTTCAATAATTGCCTTTGCCCATACATATTTCTTGTCGGCACCCGCGATAGCAAAATAATATAGCTCATCGCCACCTTTGGCTGTTAAGCCACTCCCGACATTACTGAAAGTGAGAATAATTTTATTTCCTTCAATTTTATGAGATTGATAAACAGGCCCCGAATAAACTACATTTTTATCACCGTACGCTAAGTACTCTCCTGCAAGAGCCAACCTGTCGCCAATATCTTTTTTATCCAGCGGATGGATGTCGTTCCACTCGCCGGCATCTATAGTTACAGCCATAGCGGTATTGGGAACAGAAAGTGTTTTAAGCTGACTTTCTCTTAACTCCGCCCATTGGCTTTCGGAAGGTAAATAGTTTACTTCCATAAAATTAGGCAGCTGTGCATATAGGAATGGCAAATTTTCATCCTGCCATTTGTTGCGCCAGTCTTTAATAAGCGCAGGCAGCAACTGTTGATATTCTTTAGCCCGGCCGCTATTAGCCTCTCCCTGGTACCATATGATCCCTTTAATGGAATAGTTGATTGCTGGAGCGACCATTGCATTATATAAACCCGTAGGCGAATTCTGCATGGAAATAAAGTCATTGTTGCCGGTATTTTTTGCAGGCGGTGGATAAACTTGTCCAACTTCATAAAGCCAGTCGCCGCGTAAATCAATAGTCTGGCCACCAGCAGTTAAGTAGTAAGGTTTATCGGGCACGAAACCGCCCTTTCCGGCTGTGTTGACTACCTTGACAACAATGATATTCTTGCCTGACTTAAGAAGCCCTTCTGGCAATTCATATCTCCTGGGCGGATACTGGTAAGTAATACCCCCAACTAATTTACCATTCACATAAGTCTGATCAGCGTCCACAATGCGTCCCATAAAAAGTTTGGCAGGTTTACCGGTCATAGAGGCCGGAACATCAATTTCTTTCCGGAACCAGATGGTACCATTTAACCCCTTAACACCCTGATCTGCCCAATAACCGGGCAACCAGAATTTATGCCAGTCTTTGGGGACATAAGTAACGTCATACCATGGTTTTGGACCGCTTATTCCTTTATCTGGTTCTCTTAATTCTTTTGGCTCGGGTTGGCGCCTGGTATGTTTATTAACGTAGGCAGTATCTTTAAAATTACGGATCATTCCATCGTACTGTGGAAATTGCTTAAAGCCTTCTTCACTTATCCATGCTTCGATAGGCGTTCCCCCTACACTCGAATTGATCAAACCTATCGGTATATGATATTTCAAATAAATTTGTTTTGCAAAAAAGTAAGCCGCAGCACCAAAATCAAGTACATTTTTTGGCGTAGCCGACATCCATTTTCCATGGGGAAGGTCATCATGCAATTTAGTAACATCTGCCAGGGTAGGGACAAAAAAGTTCCTGATCTCCGGGTAATTAGCGCTGGCAACCTCGTCGGGATATTTCTCTTTTACTCTTTCCATCGGCAATACCATGTTGGATTGACCCGAACAAAACCACACGTCACCAATCAGTATATCTTTCAGACGGATATGATTGGCTGCATCAATTTCCATTGTGAAGGGGCCGCCTGCCCGCATTGCTGCAAGCGTTGCGATCCATTTTCCATCCGGATCAGCTTTAACGTTATAAGTTTTTTTATTGAAACTTATTTTGATTTTTTCTCCTGGTGAAGCCCATCCCCAAATTCTGATTTTAGTATCCCGTTGTAATACCATGCCATCGCCAACCAATTGCGGAAGCCTCACTTCTCCAATTGCAGCCAGGGAGCTCACCAATAAAAAGGAGCAAAAAATAGTAATGAACGCTTTGAAATTAAATTTCATGTATTTGATTTTAACTGTTTGCAGGATAATAATACAACGATCTTTTTCATATATGTCATGTCGATCATTTTAGTTCGAATTTAATAAAAAAACGAAGGCTGCACGGGCAGCCTTCGAATCAACATTTATTTATTAACTAACTCTCTCTCATAGCCTAACATTTTAATATTAATGGAAGCCTGGGTTTTGTGGATAAGGTGGTCCTGATAGTACGGCATTAATTTCGTCCTGCGGAATTGGCCGTAAAACATCGAAAGCCTAGATATTGGTATTGGCCTTGGGGTTCCAAATGCCAACCCTTCTGATCAGCTGCTGGGTGCGTACCAGGTC
>JANYAB010000560.1 GCA_025355225.1 Bacteroidota bacterium | reverse complement strand
AGTGAAAATTTAATTTAAACCCGCTTGTTTTAAAATACTCTTTTGAGTACCCTTATCTAAATCATCGCTCAATTTTCCGGCAACAGTTACTGTACCTTTTTTATCGGGATGTTTAAATTGTCTATGACTTCCTGTTTGTCTTGAATAGTACCACCCGTCATCTTCAATTATTTTGATGATTTCCTTTATCTTCATCAAATTTATTCCCCTAAAATAACATGCAGAACGTTATCGTAAACCAGCTTGACGTCCGTAACATGACCGAAAGGTTCTTCATCAATTGTTAAATAGCCGTTGCTTACGGTGCCCAACAAGCTGAATTCCACCTCGCTGGTAGCCATCAGTTCAACAAAACGTTCATGCTCTTCAGGTGATACGCTTACCACTACCCTGCCCTGTGCTTCGCCAAATAGAAAGGCATCTTTGCGTATTGCGCTGTCTGATTCTATCTCAAAACCGAAATCATTTGGCATGGCCGATTCAAGCAATGTGATAAATAACCCACCATCCGATACATCATGCGCGGATTGAATTACTTTATGTTTGATCAGTTGTTTTATCACCTGGTGCATATCGTATTCCTTGTCAAGATCGAAATATGGAGCTGGTGCGGACAAAATTTTATGATAAGATGCCAGGTATTGTGAGGATGCAATATCATTAACGGATTCGCCTATTAAATAGATCAGATCGCCAGGCGTCTTAAAATCCGATGTCATCAATGTCGAAGTATCATCCAGCACGCCCAACATACCTATTGTAGGGGTTGGAAACACCGGCCCTTCGTCTGAAGATTGATTATAAAAGCTAACGTTACCGCCGGTAACAGGCGTTTCAAATTTGGTGCAGGCTTCAGACATACCTTTAATTGCGCCAACAAACTGCCAGTACACTTCAGGTTTATAAGGATTACCGAAATTAAGACAGTTGGTAATCGCCACTGGCTCGCCCCCAGCGCAGGTAATGTTCCTCGCGGCTTCGGCTACAGCAATGGCACAACCCTTTTGCGGATCAGCATAAACATAACGTGAGTTACAATCAACTGTTAAAGCTATCGCCTTATCTGTTCCCCTTACATTTACTACGGCCGCGTCACATGGGCGGTTGGTTGTCATGGTTGAAGCACCGACCATTGAGTCGTATTGCTTGGTTACCCAGCGTTTGGATGCAATATTTGGATGTGATATTAAATGCTCTGCAACATCTTTTAAATCAGCAGGTTCCTGCACATCGTCAATATTGAATTGCTGGTTTATTTTATAATAGGCAGGCTCGCGATATTCGCGCTGATAAACCGGCGCTCCGCCACCCAAAACCAAATCATCAGCCGGGACATCGGCTACCAGTTCGCCATTCATATAATAAAGCAAACGTTTGGTATCTGTCACCTCGCCAATGATGGCACAATTCAGGTCCCATTTATCAAACACAGCCTCTACTTCTTTTTCTCTTCCTTTATCTACAATGATCAGCATGCGCTCCTGCGACTCGGATAGCAGTATCTCGAAAGGTTTCATATGCTCCTGGCGCATAGGCACCTTATCCAGGTCAATACGCATACCATGTTCTCCCTTTGCCGACATTTCGGAATTAGAACATATAATGCCTGCGGCACCCATATCCTGCATACCTATTACCGCACCGGTTTTAATTACTTCAAGGGTGGCCTCCAGTAATAACTTTTCCTGGAACGGGTCACCAACCTGCACAGCTGGCAGATCATTTACCGAATCTTCTGTTATATCTTTTGAGGCGAAAGCTGCACCGTGGATACCATCCTTACCTGTGGCCGAACCAACAATGTACACGGGATTTCCAACCCCGTACGAAGTTGCTGAAACAGTTTCGCCCGCCTTCACGATACCTGCCGACATGGCGTTTACCAATGGGTTAACGTTATAACACTCATCGAAAAATAATTCCCCGCCAACGGTAGGGATACCGAACGCATTGCCATAATCGCCGATGCCTTTTACAACGCCTTTAATGAGCCATTTTGTACGATCAAGGCTGAGATCACCAAAGCGTAATGAATTTAGCTGTGCAATTGGCCTTGCTCCCATTGTAAATATATCACGGTTTATACCGCCTACTCCGGTAGCAGCGCCCTGGTACGGCTCTAATGCAGATGGATGATTGTGCGATTCTATTTTGAAAGCGCATCCGATACCATCGCCCAAATCAACTAAACCGGCGTTTTCTTCACCAGCTTTCGCCAGCATTCGCGGACCATCTTTGGGTAATGTTTTTAACCAGGTAATAGAGTTTTTGTAGGAACAGTGTTCGCTCCACATTACAGAGAAAATTGAAAGCTCGGTAAAGTTAGGAACCCGACCCAATATTTCTTTTATTCGTTCAAATTCTTCGGGTAGTAAGCCTAAATCTTTGGCTGTTTCAAGGGTAGTTAATTCCAGGTGTTCCAAGGTAATTATCGTTTTTTTGAAAGGATGCGCAAAATTAGAAAAAAAAGGCGAAAGAAGGTAAAAGCCGAAAGCAAAAAGGATAAAGTTAAAAGTCTCCTCAATCCAGGAAGCTTCTAACTTTATCCCTTTATTCTTAGCTTTGTGCTTTTCGCTTTATGCTTTCGGCTTAATTGTCGGGGTCGGGAATCACAAAATTAACAGGCATAGTGTATTTAACACGAACAGTCTGGCCATTCTGTTTTCCTGGTTTCCAGGCGGGGGCTAACTTTAATACTCTCAGCGCTTCCTCGTCAAGGCCAAATCCGGCACCATGTTCAACTACAATATTTGATAAGTGTCCATCCCTTTCAATAATGAAACTTAGCCAAACTCTTCCCTGTTTACCTTCTTCTGCAGCCTGGCCCGGATAGCGGATATTCTTTTGTAAAAATTTAGACCATGCTACAGCTCCTCCAAAGGGTTCGGGCATCATGTCAAGGTCGCCCGTACCAACCGGATCATTCGAATTTACTGTTGTCCCCGGGCCGACGCCACCTGGCCCAACACTTTTTACGGGACTATTCCCGGTTGTTTCCGGACCTTTTACTGTTTGGGGACCTATCGCGGCTTTAGTCAAGTCGACCGTTTTTGGCGGATTATCGGCAATTTCATCCCGAACTACTGTTAATGGCGCGTCTCTTATTGTCGCTACCTGTGCAGGTGGTTTAGGTGTTTGGTGTATTATTGGTTTTGGCGGTTCAACCTTTGGAGGCTTAGCTACAATAAAGTGATCAAGGGTCACAGGAACTACATTTAATATTTCTACTGGCTCCCTGGGCTTAACTAAAACACCGTAGCTGATAAATAGCAAAGCAATACTAAGAAATGTGATGCCCATTGCTTTTATCATATTATCTGCATAATGTCTTCGCAGATCATAGGCGCCGTATTCTTTATTTCGGTCATCGAATACAAGTTCGAGCCACCCGGACTTGTACAAATCAAATTTTGAGGTAAACATGGTTTTGAGATTTAATGTAGGTTGCAACGATAAAAACTAAAACAATAAATAAGGACACAATAGAATAGAGCTACCCTCAGATAGCAATCGTTGTTTTCTATTCGGGATCTGGTATTACAAAATTTATAGGCAGCGTGAATTTCACACGTACCGGCTTCCCATTTTGGATACCAGGTTTCCATGCAGGTGCCAGTTTCAATACTCTTGTAGCCTCTTCGTCAAGGCCGAAGCCAACACCGCGCTCAACCACAATATTTGATAAACGACCGTCCTTTTCAACCACAAAGCTTACTAAAACCTTACCTTGGGCATGAGCATCTGAAGCCATTGGGGGATAATGCATATTTTTTTGCAGAAACTTTGCCCATGCCTCTGCACCTCCCACGGGTTGAGGCAATATCTCAACTGAATTCATTTCCCGGGGTGTATTATCTTCTGTCACCTTTACTATATCTTTTCCTGTTTCAGTTTCTGGTATATCTATAACTCCTGGGTCTCCCTTCACGGTCCTCGTGCTTATTGCTGCTGTTTGAAGGTCAGTCAATTTTGGAGGATTATCGGCAAGTTCATCGGGTGTTATTACAGGCGGCGGAAACTTTATGGTATTTGCCTGTATATGAGTTTTTGGAATTTCAATCTTTGGTGGTATTATTGGCGGCTTAGTAGTAGTTGGCGGCAAAATAGGAATATCATTAATTGTTCGCGTAATTTCGGCCGACTTTGGTCTGGACAAAATGCCGTGCGCAATAAACAAAAGTGCAACACTTACAAAGGCAATCACCATTGCCTT
Source organism: Bacteroidota bacterium (assembly GCA_025355225.1). Taxonomy (GTDB): domain Bacteria; phylum Bacteroidota; class Bacteroidia; order Sphingobacteriales; family Sphingobacteriaceae; genus Mucilaginibacter. The sequence continues at coordinate 10,419 of JANYAB010000560.1, read as the reverse complement.
CACCAGGTTCCCATTATAATGTTTTCTTAGATCGTAAGCACCGTATTCCTTGTTACGGTCGTCAAATACAAGCTCGAGCCACTCGGCCTTGTACAAATCAAATTTTGAGATAAGCATGGTTTTGAAATTTAATTTTGATATATAACGAATATACAGTATTAAATATTGTATAACATTAAATATTAAAATTTCCAGGAACCATTAACCCTCCAGGTATTCTTTTGAGTTTTAGACTACCATTTATCAGTAACTATCTTGGGCGGCTGATGATCGGTCTTTTGCGGTCCATGATTTCCAGCCATATATTGTTTTAATTTCACCGCTAAATCCTTGCAAAAAGTATCGGTCTGATCCAGATAACCATCCAGTTCCTTTTTGTCTATTTTATTTTCTGCTGTTTCAAGTGGGATATTAATACCGGCCTTAGCAACAAAATCGCCATACCGGTCTCTTTCAAATGGTGTGAAAGTGAAATCAGTTAACCAATACCGATATTTGGAGTCCTTGCACTCAATATTCAGCATATAGTTTATTTGTCCGTTATCATGTTTTACAAAAGCGGTGGTACTATAAGTCGAAAACTTGTCTTTAACAGTGATGTTTTTAACATTCAGCTCTTTTAGTTTTGTTTTTGGATAAGTTCCTTCAACGAAATAAGCTCCATTTTTACACAGACTATCCGCTGAAACACCAGGAATGTCAACCACCTGGTAATAAATGTATTTATTATGTTCATCAAGTGCGAGCAGGTTCTTCTGCGCTTTTGCTATTTGGAACAACAATAGAAAACCGGCAAACAATAAAATCTTTTTCATGATATAAAGATAAAGCCGCTCCCTTATATAGAGAGCGGCTTTTAAAAAATAATTTGTTAAACTATTAGAAAGCGTAAACTGCAGCCAGTAAAAATTGTGCGGCGCTGTTTGTTGTGGCACCATTGCTATCTTGAAATGGTATTGCAAAGTCGCTGCTCTTAGAATCAAACCTGATTTCGGGTATGAAAGTTAGTGGGCCGGCTTTTATATTTGAGGTAATAGTTATTCCATTTACATTGCCTCCGCCATTCTTATATGCAAAGTACTCTCCTCTTAGGCCGAAAGTAACTGATTTTGATACAGCTAACTGAGGGTATAAGGCAACACCCTGGTAACCGTTACCGCCGTGGGCAGTGCTAAAATCAGCCGCGTTTAAACCTAATTTAAAAGCATCGGTGATCTGATAAGCAGTGGTCAAATCGAATATGGTACCAGAAGTTGCACCCGAAGCTACGTTAAGGTAAGCTGTCCAGTTTTTCACCGGGGTAACGGTTAACTGTGCGCCGAAGGTTGATACATCATGTGTTGCAGTATAAACATTCCAGTTATCATTAAAAATACCTGCCATTAAGCTTACTTTATCCGAGAAAGCATAAGTAGCTTTTAATCCGGCATTCTGGAATGGACCGTTTGTAAACAAATACGAAGTAGAGTAATTGAAATTTCCTGTCGGAGAAATTACTTCATATCCAATAAATGTAGCTATATATCCTGCGGTTAGGTTAAACTTATCGCTTACGTCATAGGACACATATAAGTTTTGGATATGATAGCTTGAGCCGGTCAGGTTATTGTTCAATGCATCAGGTAAGGATTGAAATTGCCCTCTTGGACCAAATGATACCTCGCCAACAAAGGCTGCTTTACCCACTTTTTTCTTCAGACCTAAATCGATCATACCGATGGATACCGAGTTTTGCTCATTACCAAAGCTTGTTGGAATGTTACCATGGCCTGAAAAATCATATTTGTAATAGGTATCCACCGAACCTGAAAATACAAGTGGGGCATCGGGGGCGACCTTAGTAGTATCTGCAACATTTGCAGCAGCTTTTACAGTAAATATTGACGCGGCAAAAAGGCAGGTTATTATTAATTTTCTATTCATTTTAGTATTTATTATATTTTTAAATGAGGCAGCGTTATTGCTGCCGCTATTTTTGATAGAGATCGCAGCTATTACTTTTTAAGCTCATCAAGTGCTACATTCAATTTAAGCACATTCACTTTCGGTGGGCCAAACAACCCAAGTAAAGGCCCCTCAGTATGCATATCAACCAGGGCTAAAACTTGTTGTTCAGAAATCCCACGGGCTTTTGCTACGCGAACCGCCTGTATCTTTGCTCCCGCAGGCGACAAATCAGGATCAAGCCCGCTGCCTGATGCGGTAACCAGTTCGGCAGGTATCTGTTCTTTTGTTACAGTAGGGTTATGTTTCAGGAAAGTGTCGATCCGGCCTTTAACATCCTTGTTTAAGTAATCGGCATTGGTAGGGCCCTTGTTTGAACCTGTGCCAGCATCTGCCTGGTAATTGGCAGCTGATGGGCGCGACCAGAAATATTCGTCTTTAGTAAATTTTTGCCCTTCGTTGGCATAGCCAACTACACGACCTTTGTACTGAACGGTTTCGCCATCGCCGTGGCCCGGGGTCAGTTTACCAATACCTGCTATAGCAAGCGGGTACAATCCCGAAAGTATCACCAGCAGGATGATGGTTATTTTTATTGATGGCAACAAATAAGTTTTCATATTTTAAATTTTTGAGGCCTGCCAGCCGGCAGGCGGATTTGATAAATTAAATTATATAAATACAGCCACTACAAGATCTATCAGTTTGATGCCCACAAACGGTATAAGTACACCACCCAATCCATAGATCAACAGGTTACGGCGCAATAATGCACTCGCTCCTATTGGTTTATATTCCACACCACGTAGCGCTAACGGTATCAGCAAAGGGATAATAATTGCATTGAATATCACAGCTGAAAGTATGGCTGATTGCGGGCTGTGCAGGTCCATTACATTCAACGCCCTAAGCGATGGTATGGAAACCATAAATAACGCCGGCACGATAGCAAAATATTTGGCCACGTCGTTAGCAATAGAGAAGGTGGTCAGAGTGCCACGGGTCATCAGCAATTGCTTACCGATCTCCACGATCTCGATTAGTTTTGTTGGGTCGTTATCCAGGTCGACCATGTTCCCGGCTTCTTTGGCAGCCTGGGTTCCGCTGTTCATGGCCACGCCAACGTCGGCTTGTGCCAATGCTGGGGCATCATTTGTTCCATCACCCATCATGGCTACCAGCTTTCCGCCCTGCTGCTCTTTTTTAATGTAGTTCATTTTGTCTTCGGGCTTAGCCTCAGCTATAAAATCGTCTACACCAGCTTTTTCAGCAATAAATTTAGCAGTCAAAGGGTTATCACCAGTAACCATTACCGTTTTTACCCCCATCTTGCGCAGGCGTTCAAAGCGTTCGAATATGCCGGTTTTAATAATGTCCTGCAATTCAATTACGCCAAGCACTTTTTCATTTTGCGACACCACTAATGGAGTTCCGCCGTTAGAGGCAATCGTCTTAACCCTGTCTTCTACGCCGTTAGGGAATGTATTTCCGGCTTTTAGCACTATGTTCCGTATGGAATCAAATGCACCCTTGCGAACACGTAAACCATCCGGCGTATCTAATCCACTCGAGCGTGTTTCTGCCGAAAACTTGATAAATACCGAATCCTTAGGCGCTTTTACAGGCACCCTGTTTTTGTCCAGCTCAGCCAGTTCAACAATTGATTTACCTTCGGGGGTTTCATCAGCCAAGGAGCTTAGTATGCATGCCTTTATAAAGTCTGCTTCATTAACCCCTGTGGCCGGGTAAAAGTTGGTGGCCTTTCGGTTCCCTATTGTTATCGTCCCGGTTTTGTCTAACAATAAGGTATCCAGGTCACCAGCAGTTTCCACAGCTTTGCCCGATTTGGTGATCACATTTGCGCGTAATGCCCTGTCCATTCCTGCAATACCGATGGCCGATAAAAGGCCGCCGATGGTGGTAGGGATCAAACAAACAAAAAGTGATATAAATGCGGCTATTGTAATTGGGGTGTTTGCATAATCACCAAATGGCTTTAAAGTAACACACACAATAACGAAAATGAGCGTAAAACCAGCCAAAAGAATGGTTAAGGCTATCTCGTTGGGCGTTTTCTGACGTGAGGCTCCCTCAACCAAAGCGATCATTCTATCGAGGAAGCTTTCACCGGGCTGTGTGGTAACCATTACCTTTATCCGGTCGGATAAAACCTTTGTACCACCGGTTACAGATGATTTATCACCGCCTGATTCACGGATCACCGGAGCGGATTCTCCTGTTATCGCCGACTCGTCAATGGTGGCTATCCCTTCAATGATCTCGCCATCAGTAGGAATTGTGTCGCCGGTTTCGCAAATAAACACGTCTCCTTTTTTTAATAATGACGACATTACTTGTTTTTCAGAGCCGTTAACCACCAGTCGGGCAGGTGTTTCTGCACGGGTTTTACGCAAGCTTTCTGCCTGGGCTTTGCCACGGGCTTCGGCGATAGCTTCAGCAAAGTTGGCAAACAATACGGTCAGCAATAATACCAGGAATATGGTAAAATTGTAGCCAAAACTTCCCTGGCTCGCATTGGATAAAGAAAAAATAGTAACTACAAGCATTACCACGGTGCCTATTTCTACGGTGAACATCACCGGGTTGCGCACCAATATGCGGGGATCAAGCTTAACAAAAGCATGTTTTAAAGCTTCTCTTACTTGTTCGCCCTGAAATAATGTATTTTGATTTGATCTCATGATGAATTCTAATGATTATTTGATTGAAAAGTGTTCGGCAATAGGCCCCAAAGTCAAAGCAGGGAAAAATGATAAAGCCGCGATAATAACAATAACAGCGAATACCATTACACCGAAGGTCACTGTATCGGTTTTTAAAGTACCTGCTGATTCGGGGATGAACTTTTTGTTGGCTAATATGCCTGCAATAGCCACAGGGCCTATGATTGGGAAAAATCGTCCCACAAATATTACAATGCCTGTGCTCACGTTCCAGAAGATATTATTGGCCGTTAACCCTGCGTAGCCCGACCCATTATTGGCAGCGCTTGACGCATACTGATACAGCATTTCCGAAAACCCATGATTGCCAGGGTTGTTTAACCATGCCGATGGTTTTGTCGCCCAATCGGCATTGGGATAATGAACTAATACATACGATGCGATCGATGTACCTACTAAAATTATAAATGGGTGAAGCAAAGCGATCAATGAAGCTATCTTCATTTCGCGGGCCTCTATTTTACGTCCCATGAATTCAGGAGTTCGCCCAACCATCAAACCGGAGATAAATACCGCGATGATGATGAATATGTAAAAGTTCAAATATCCAACCCCCACTCCTCCATAAAAGGCGTTGATCATCATATCGAACATCTGTGCTATGCCTGAGACTGGCATCATACTGTCGTGCATGGCATTTACCGAGCCATTGGACGTTACGGTAGTAGTTACTCCCCAATAAGCTGAAGCAGCGGGACCGAAGCGCACTTCCTTGCCTTCCATCGACCCGCCTGGCTGACTGACGCCTAAATGAGCAATGTTAGGATTACCGTTGACTTCCGCTATAACGGATGGGAATACCATGATAAGAAACCCTATCGTCATTACACCGAAAATGACCCAGGCCAGTTTCTTTTTGTTAAGATAATAGCCCAACGCAAAAACCAGTGAGATGGAAACCAGAATAATGCTGATGTTTTCAACCATATTGGTTACGTAATTAGGATTTTCGAATGGATGTGCAGAGTTAACGCCGAACCAGCCACCACCGTTGGTACCAGTCTGTTTAATGGCGATCATGGCAGCTGCCGGCCCGCGCGAAACATGGATGGTATCGCCCTGAAGACCTATTATGGTGTCTTTACCCTTAAAGCTGGTTGGTGTGCCATTAAAAGCTAAAATAACAGCAACAACAAAACTTAAAGGCAGGAATAATCTTGTGATGGATTTTAACAGATAGTCCCAATAGTTACCAAGCTTATCGGTTACTTTATCCTTCATCGCTTTAAAAACCACCATCATGGCTGCAACACCAGTGGCCGCACTTACAAAATGCAAAAACATCAGCACATATAATTGCGTGTAATAGGTTGCACCAGATTCGCCCGAGTAATCCTGCAGGTTAGTATTGGTAACAAAACTAAGCGCGGTATTAAAGGCAAGGTCGGGTGTTTGACTGGGATTTTTATCGGGGTTTAATGGCAAATGACCCTGAAACAACAGGCAGAAAAATGTATAAAACAACCATAGTACGTTCATGGTCAATAAAGCCTTTAGATGCTGTTTCCAGTTCATTTCCCTATTGGGGTCAATGCCGCTGAACTTATAGATCAGCCTTTCGAGCGGGGCCATAAAGTCGAGCCAGGTTTTCTCACCTTTAAATACCTTAGCAATGTATTTACCCAGCGGTATAGCCAGGGCAACGGTTGCCAGGTACATGAAAATTATGCCTAAATATTCTGTGTTCATGATAATTTTGATTTTTGATGAGGATTAAAATTTTTCGGGTTTAATAAGCACATACACCATGTAAACAAACACGGCTATGGCTACGATGAATAGTGCGATCATAGCTTAGATTTTTTCGAAGTAATTAACTGTTTTAAAAAAGATCCAGAATACGACTATGAAGCATAGTACGTAGGCAATTGTGAGTATAACATCCATTTTGATTTGATTTTTTATTAATTTGTAAGATTTGGTTATTATTTATTATGTTATTTTATTAATAATGAAATAATTTGATTTTTAAATAGATTATATAAAGAATTGATATTACCAAAAGCCATAAAAAGACGATTGCTAATGTCTCTTTGAGTTTGTGTTTTAATTGCTGCCTTTTCATTAAAAATTAGAATTTTATAATTTTTATTTATTAATAAGGCCTTGTAAATTAATTACTTATAAGATTCCCTGTCTTTATTCCAGTGACTGTTGTCCCACTTTGGGACGAGCCTTTTTAGATAGTTAATAGATTTAAAGCGAAGCCAAAAGATGATAGCAAATGCAAGTACATAAAATACAATCAGTGATATATCCATTTTTTATTAGTTTCGACTGCATTTGCCAAAATGATGCCCCGGAAAGGCATTTTTATAAAAAACCGCGATTGCGTGTAAAAAAAGCAAGTTTATTTTCGGATAGCGATAGAATGCATTATTTAGACCCTATCACTTTGATAGGTTTTTATCAATTTGATAAAAAAGGCTTAAGCATAAAGAAAGCCTCCTGGGGAATGGGAGGCTTGGATGCATTTAAGGCTAAATCTTCAGAAGGATTATTCAATGTTCATGGTTTGACAGTTCCCTGCCCTTAAGCTTCACCAAATACCCTTCGTCATTAACGGCATAATGGGCATTCTTAACATCTTTGTCGATCAAAACCACATTTTTCTTTTTCTTTTTTATTGGGCCTCCTAAAGGCGCAATAATAATTGTCAGCAGCGCGACAACTTCTAAAATTGTAATAAGCATAATTTTTAATAATAAAATTGATAGCAGGACGCAAACCCTGTATCTAAAATCATTCCCTAATTTTTTTTCACTAAATGGTTTATAATTTTTGGCTGATTGGTAGAGCCAAAGCACGGCCAAATGTAATCAATACGTATCAAGGCTGGATAAGGTTTTTGCAAATTGATAAATAATGCGGCTTAAAAAATTGAAATAATAAAAATCGCATTAAAATTCAAGCAATTGTTGTCATTTTAATAAAGAGACCATTTTGTCCGGAACTTTATCGGTATTAATAATGCCGTTTCTGCTTAAGATAAGAATCCGATATTACAAGTCCCGACATTCACGATATTGAAATTGTTGGCGCAATCGGTCCAACTGCGGAAAGATTGAAAATGGGACCGTTCGTTTCGACGTTATTTAAACCTTAGGCAATTTATAGCCGTTATGATATTCCTTCATCATGTATTCTTTATTAATAGCTTTATCATTAAATGAATGGTCTATATCGTTCCATAATAGTTTTTTACCACTGCGATAAGCAATATTGCCCATCTGCGCCACCGTAGCTACATGTGCCCCTGCCTGTATTGGGCAATTCAGATCCTCCATTTTTCGTGATTTTACAACGCTAACAAAATTTTCCCAATGCCTATCCAAACCATTATCTGATGATGCAATAAATGGTTTGCTTACTTTGCTTTTGCTTTGTCTTTCTTCGATCACTTCCCATCCGCCCCGGTTTAAAATAAGTGTGCCATTATTACCGATATAAGCAATGCCATGGTCACGGTTATACGAGCCATTATCTATTCCCATGGCCGAATCCCAAACCATGTTAAAGCCATCAAATTCATACATGGTTGTTAAGGTATCAGGTGTTTCTTCAAATAGTTCGGGATAGGCGAAGCGCCCGCCAACAGCAGAAACGGATTTTGGTATTGGCGATTTCATTCCCAATAAACCATAATCCAACAAATGCACGCCCCAGTCTGTCATCAGGCCGCCGGCATAATCCCAAAACCAGCGGAAATTAAAATGAAAACGGCTTGCATTGAACGGAACTGTTTTTGCCGGTCCCAACCACGAAGCATAATTAACTCCAGGCGGCGGCATAGTATCCTGTACAACCGGCCCCGGTTTCATCCATCCCTGGTAGCACCAAACTTTTACCGTTCGGATATTTCCTAATTGGCCGCCCTGAACAAAATCAACCGCATCCTTAAAATGCTGCTGACTGCGTTGCCACTGTCCTGCCTGCACCACTTTGTTATAACGTTGCTGGGCGTTCACCATTGCCCTGCACTCGCCGATGGAATTACCAACGGGCTTTTCAACATAAACATCTTTTCCCGCTTCGCAAGCGTGTATCATGATCAGGGCATGCCAATGATCGGGCGTCCCTATAACAACGGCATCAATATCTTTCTGGTCAAGCAACGACCGGTAATCATCATACCGCCTCACCTTTGAGGTATCATAATTCATTTTCACGAGGTCGGCCATTCGTTTGTCCATCACATTTTTATCTACATCACATATGGCCACCAGGTTTACACCGGGAACTTTCAAAGCTGCCATCACGTCGGCCCAGCCCATTCCGTTTATGCCGATTGCGCCAATATTTAGCTGGTCGGATGGTGCCAAATGGTTTTTAAAAATAGCAAAGGCCTGGTTATTTAAAGCAGATGCCAGCAAGCTGCCACCAGCAAGGAGGGCAGATTTTTGTAAAAAAGCTCTACGAGAATTCATGATTGAAAAAATTGGTTCGATAAATATAGGTCGATTTTGTCTGAACCGTTGATTTAAAATGATTTTATTGATTTCGTTGATTTTTAAAAAATGCAATGGTTCCGCACTCAGCATTCAAAAGAACTTCCTCATTCAACATTCCGCACTCCGTATTCATTCGAGCCCGTATTCCTTCAATTTACGATACAAAGTGGCTATGCCGATATTTAAAAGCCTGGCGGCTTCGGCCCGGTTGCCGTGCGTGTGGTTGAGTACGCGTTGAATATGCAATTTTTCGACGGCTGAAAGATCAAAGGCGGAAAGGGTTGTACCTGGTTTTAAATGTTGTGTATGCTGCAGCTCGTAAGGGAGCAGTGTTTCGTCCAGTTCATTACCATCGCACAGGATAACTGCCCGTTCGATCACATTTTTTAATTCCCTGATATTTCCGGGCCAGCTGTAAGCTTCCAGCTTTTCGACAAAATTTGCGGATAAGGCAGTAATCTGCTTTTTTACTTTTGAGGCGAAGTATTGCATAAAGTATTCGGCTAACAGGCTAATATCTTTTTTACGCTCACGTAATGCCGGCAAGGTGATCTGAAATACAGATAAGCGATAGAATAGATCCGAGCGAAAATGGTTTTCTTCACTTTCTTTTTGCAGGTCACGGTTTGTCGCTGCCAGTATCCGCACATTCACCTGGGTTGGTTTGGTGTCACCCACCTTAATAAACTGCTGGGATTCAAGCACCCGCAGTAATTTAGCCTGTAGTTCAAGGTCAAGTTCGCCTATCTCATCCAGAAATATAGTGCCACCATTGGCCTCCTCAAACAGGCCCTTTTTATCCTTTGCAGCGCCGGTAAATGCTCCCGCCTTGTGGCCGAATAATTCGCTTTCCAATAACTCCTTAGTAAAAGCGCTACAATTAACAGCCACGAATGATTTGTTCCTGCGGCTGCTTGCCTGGTGTATGGCTTCGGCGAAAATCTCCTTGCCTGTACCTGTTTCACCCAACAACAATACGGTGGTATCGGTTAGGGCTACTTTTTGAGCCAGTTTTATTACATCCGTAATCGCACTTGATTGACCGACAACACGGTCAAATCCAAATTTATCATTCAGCTTGCTTTCCAGTTCAAGTACTCTTTGTTGCAGTAAAGCTTTATCCATAGCCTTGCTTACCAGCGGAATAATTTTTTCATTATCATCACCTTTGGTAATGTAGTCGAAAGCACCGGATTTTATAGCCTTTACGCCATCGTTAATAGTGCCGAAAGCAGTGAGCACAATAACCTCAGTGGCGGGCCAATTTGTTTTGATCCGTT
>JANYAB010000643.1 GCA_025355225.1 Bacteroidota bacterium | reverse complement strand
ATGGGCCGAGTTTTATCGTACACCGCACCTGGATATTGCCCTGTTAGAGAACTTCGAGGAGAAAATTGAGAAGATGGCACATGCCACTAAAGATGTGAATGTGACCAGCATCAGCGGTGTGCCTACCTGGAATATTTTATTATTTAAACGCATACTGGAAATAACTGGCAAAAAGAACCTGCTTGAAGTATGGCCCAACCTGGAACTGTATTATCACGGCGCGGTTAACTTTACCCCATACCGCGAACAGTTTAAAATGCTGATCCCAAATGATGAGATGCATTACCTGGAAACTTATAACGCCTCCGAAGGCTTTTTTGGGATACAGGACCTGGAAGAACCTGGCGATCTGTTGTTGATGCTTGACTACGGCATATTCTACGAGTTTTTACCACTCGAACATCTGCATGACGAAAACCCGAAAACATTAACGCTTGATGAAGTAGAATTAGGTAAAAACTACGCGCTTATTATCAGTACCAATGCCGGTCTTTGGCGGTATATGATTGGCGATACCATCCGCTTTTCCTCGCTTTCTCCATACCGTATACAAATTACGGGGCGTACCAAACATTTTATCAATGCCTTTGGCGAAGAACTGATCATTGATAACGCCGAGCGCGCACTTGCAGAAGCTTGTCACCAAACCGGGGCAATCATCAAGGAATATACCGCCGCCCCAATTTACTTTAATGGCGATGAATGCGGCGCCCACGAATGGATTATAGAATTTGAACAAAAACCACCCGAATTTGAACGCTTTGTAGACCTGCTGGATGAAACCCTCCGCCGCATCAATTCAGATTATGATGCCAAACGCTTTAAGGATATGGCCCTGCGCCGACCCATTGTACACAGAGCTCCACAAGGCACCTTTTTTAACTGGATGAAGCAAAAAGGCAAACTGGGTGGTCAGCATAAAGTGCCGCGCCTGGCGAATGACCGGGAATATATTGATTCTATTTTGTTGATGGCAGAGTTGGTGGGGTAGGTACTGTTTTAAATTGTTTTTTTGTTTGAAAAGAATTAGCTAATCAACTATAAATTTCTAAACCTAAACCTAACCATATGTTTGATGCTGTTGTTAATGTTGATAAATCTATTCAGCGTAAAAGGCTTGTTTATAAGGTTACAGTTGGAACCTTTCTGGATTATTTCTTTACTTATTTTTTAGGCTCAGCGGTAATAATATTATGTTTAGGCCCTAATTTTACCGATAAAAATCCTACCCCTCCAATTATTCTAATAATTATTTCCTGTGCAGTTGCTTTATGGATGATTGCGAATTTAATTTTATTAAACGGATTGGTAAAGTTTAAGGGGAAAGATTTAAATACAAATCGTAAGGATATAAATTCGGTGCTTAATACGTATTACGATAGTAATACCGTAATCACTACCGATAGACTAATAAGAAGCGTAAAATCTACGAAGGGTTTTAGCTTTGGAAACATTGTTTCCATTATTTTGGATGATGAAATGGTATATCTTAATATAACTACTCTTGGTAAAGACGATATGCCATCACCATTTAGCGGTTTGTATAATTACGTCAGATGTAGAGGTATTGCTAAAATTATCAAATCTCATCAAAATCAAATTGACTAAGCCACCGATGATGCATGGCGTACAAGTTTTCTCCTCACCCCAACGCAATACCACCCCGCGTTCGTCGAAATGACGTGGTTTTTTTAGTTAAACTTAACAGGCGGGAAAAATGCTTCCTAAATTTCCTTTCTTTTAATATCACCCTTTAATAAAGCCCCGCAAACTTTAAATCCTGCTTTCAATAATGTTGCTTTTGAAACCTTGTTGTCCACATTGCAACGGGCGGCAGGAACTCTTCCCATTTGATAGATCTCATTTTTCAATTCCTGGATAATGAAACTGCCAAAACCTTTTTGGCGGAAAGGTTCTTTTACCTCCATATAAATGTCCGCATAAGGCTTGTTGTAATTCAGCATAAATCCGCCGGTGGCAACTATTTGGCCGTTCTGCTCTAAAAAATAACCGTCCGCTTCGTAGTTTGTAGTAACTGCCGATGGTTCCCTGCTAAAGATCACACCCGGAACAAAAAGATCGGACTGAAAGGAATCTTTAAAAAGGATAGCTTCGGCATTAATGTTTTGAGCATATTCATAAAGCATTGATGACAGCAGCATATCGTTGGTTTGACACTCAATAAGTGTGGCGCCCGAGATATTACAGAATTCTTCAAAAATCGAATTGGCCAATTTCCTGAAAGGCTCAATTAAATAAAATTCAAAAATGGCGTCTCTGTCTTCTCTTCGGTCGGCTCCCCATATTGCACCATAGCCTGCTTTTTCTTCATCAACAATGAACAGCCAGGTATCTGCCCAGCCATACAAATGGCACTTGTTATAAATAAATTGAAAGTTGTTTTCCTTCAAAAATAAAACCCGGAATTCCTGGATCGCTTCTAAATCGGTTTTGATTATTTTTAGGTCCATTAGAAATTATTTTTCGAGGTAGACGTTGTATCAAACGGTAAATTATGAAAAGCGGTACGAAATAATAGTTCGAGTAATAAAGACTCTGTGTCACTTTGTGTAACTCTCTCTGTGAACTCCGTGGTAAAAATTAACCACAAAGGGCACTGAGATTTTCACAGAGAACTCTAAGACCAAATATTGTTTTGCCCTTCTGAATGTTCAAATACGGCCTCCTCACAATTCCTTCCCCATGCAAACACTGATTGCCATCCCAATATATTGTCCATAATTAGGGATCGGCGTATAGCCGGCCTTTTTATAGAGTACAATGGATTCAGGTAGTTCTAAACCTGTCTCTAATATGGCCCGCGAAAAACCCTCCTCTTTGGCCCAAGTCTCCAGCTCGCTCAATATAATAGAGGCGATACCTTGTCTGCGTTCGGTTGTTTTAACAAACATCCTTTTGATCTCAACTGTATAATTGTTGAATTTTTCAAAGCATCCGCAACCTGCCGCAATACCGTTACAATAAGCAATTACAACGGTGCCTAAGTTTTTGATGTGACTATATTTATCATAAACCAGTTCGGTAGCACCATACCTTTCCCGCACCTCTTGATTAAGCAATGCGATCAAGCCAGGAAAATCCAGGTCAATACCATCGGTTCTTTTTATGGTTATGGTTTTACTGAGCGGCATTGATGTGTGTTATTTCAGATAAAGTTAAATATCCGAACCCGCAAGTCCAAGTGCCAATTCAAACATACTCATGCATTTGAACAGGCGATGTGTTTTACAATTCCTTCTTCATACAAATACTGCTTTCCATCCCCGAGTACTGACCATAGTTTGGAGTGATCACATACCCCGATTTTTGATAAAGCGCGATAGCTGCCAATTGCTTATTCCCTGTTTCTAATATCACATGCGAAAAGCCCACTTCTTTGGCCCATAATTCCAGTTCGTTTAATATAGCAGAAGCGATGCCCTGACCCCGCTCATTGGGTTTAACAAACATTCTCTTGATCTCAACCGTAGTATCGTTGATCTCCTTAAAGCAACCGCAACCTACCGGGGTTTGATCACGATATGCAATCACCACTGTATTTAAATTACTGATTTGATTATACCTGTCGTATTCCGATTGTACTTCTATGTAGTGACCATGCAGTTCCCCATCAAGCAAAGTAATAAGGTTTTGAAAATCAGGATTGTTGTTGTAAGTCCTTTTCAGTTTCATGCGGATTAATTTGTTCCGGTTAGTAAATGAACAGACTAATTTAAACAATTAGACCTGATTTTTCAGCGTGTATTCCTCACCGGATATCACAGGAGTTAAGTTCCCGATCTCATCATCATTAAAAAGCCTCGAGCGGATAATGAAACGAATCCCAAGTGGTATTTCCAGCGAAAAACTTGATCCTCTCCCCGGAGTAATATCTACATTAAGTTGGGTATGTTTCCAGTATTCAAACTGGTCGCGTGCCATAAAAAAACCGCACCCGTCGATATCCCCTAAATAAACGTCATTCTCCCCAACTTTAAACTCGCCTTTCTCAAAACACATGGGTTGCGAGCCATCGCAACAGCCCCCGCTCTGATGAAACATCAGTTCGCCATAGTCTTTACGTAACTGCTCTATTATTTCTACAGCTTTCGGGGTTACTAAAATTCTTTCGGTGTGTTTCATAATTGTCAAAAATAAAAAAGCATCACAGCAAATACTGTGATGCTCAATCAACATTTATTAATTAAAAAAATCCAAGTTTCTGTTTGCTGTAGGAGATCAGCATATTTTTATTCTGACGATAATGGTTCAGCATCATTTTGTGGGTTTCGCGGCCAAAGCCTGATTTTTTATACCCACCAAATGGCGCGTGTGCTGGGTAAGCATGATAGCAGTTTACCCAAACCCTTCCGGCCTGTATTGCTCTTGGCAGCTGGTATAGTTCGTGCGCATCTCTTGTCCAAACGCCGGCACCCAAACCATAAAGTGAATCATTGGCTATTTCAATAGCTTCATCTACCGACTTAAAAGTGGTAACGCAAACAACAGGGCCGAATATTTCTTCCTGGAAAACCCGCATTTTATTGTTTCCCTTTAATATAGTTGGTTGAATGTAATAACCTTCTGTAAGACCGTCCAGGTATTTCTTAGCGCCCCCGGTTAATACTTCGGCACCTTCTTCTTTACCGATATCGAGATAAGAAAGGATCTTTTCGTACTGATCTTTCGACGCCTGGGCACCCATCATGGTAGTAGGGTCAAGCGGATGTCCCATTTTAATGTTTTCAACCCGCTCGATCACTCTTTCAATAAAACGGTCATAAATGGATTCGTGTACCAGTAAGCGCGAAGGACAGGTGCAAACCTCTCCCTGGTTGAAGGCAAACATCGCAGCGCCTTCGAGGCATTTATCAAAGAAATCATCGTCGGCATCCATTACGCTTGGCATAAATATATTAGGCGACTTGCCTCCAAGCTCCATAGTTACGGGGTTAAGATTCTCTGAAGCGTATTGCATAATGAGACGCCCGGTGGTTGTTTCACCCGTAAAGGCAACTTTGGCTACCCGCGGTGAACTGGCGAGTGGCTTGCCTGCTTCTGGTCCGAAGCCTGTAACGATATTTATCACACCTGGGGGAAGGACATCCTTGATCAGATCCATCAATATCAAAATGCCAACCGGGGTTTGCTCGGCCGGTTTCAAAACAACAGTACATCCGGCTGCTATTGCAGGAGCCATTTTCCAGGTTGCCATTAGCAATGGAAAGTTCCACGGGATGATCTGCCCGACCACGCCAATGGGTTCGTGGATGTTTAATGATACAGTAGTGGAGTCGAGTTCGCTTACCGTACTTTCTTCGCTTCTTATTACTCCGGCATAATATCTGAAATGATCAATGGCCAGTGGCAAGTCTGCAGCCATGGTTTCCCGGATGGGTTTACCGTTGTCTACTGTTTCAACCGCCGCCAGGTAATCCAGATTTTCTTCCATTATGTTGGCGATCTTTAATAAGATGTTGCTTCTTTCTGTTACAGAGGTGCATGACCAGGTTTCGAAGGCTTTGTGCGCTGCATCCAAAGCGAGTTCAATATCTTCCTTGCCTGAACGCGGAACTTTAGTAAACGACTGACCGTCGATGGGAGAAATGCTTTCAAAATATTCTCCTTTTACAGGTGATTTCCATTCACCACCGATAAAGTTATCATAGTGATCTTTAAACGAAGGCCGTGTTACCAGCCGCTGGGTTTCTGATAGGGTAGTCATAATTAGGAATTTAGTTGTTAATAAATTGGTTCCTATAAAAATAGGAACGCGTACTCTGAAACTTATGCTGTATAGTATCAGTTTTATGCATTAAAATATCAATGTGTTTCTGTCGTTTTATACATACCTTTATTATAACCAATTATAGTTCTGCCTGTTTACGAATTACCGCTAAATGAATAGTTATGCAGCTCGATTTTAAACCCAGACTTTTGCCGCTAAAACCTGAAAAGGACCTAAGGACCCTGGTAGAGAACCGATCTGTTTATACCATGCAGCATTGTGAGCTTAATGTTTTTGAGACCCATAAGCAATCGGAGAATGTAAAACTGGTTTTTAACGATATGGTGTTGACGACGATGCTTCGCGGAAAAAAAATAATGCATCTTTTTGGTTCGGAGCAGTTTGATTACTTGCCGGGCGAGTCGGTCATTGTGCCGGATCACGAAGAGATGGTGATAGACTTCCCTGAAGCGGATCTTCGGAACCCTACGCAATGTATTGCATTGGCAATGGAGGCTGATCTTTTACAGGACACCCTGCACTTGCTTAATGAGAATTATCCCAAGGTTGAAAAGGAAGATAACTGGAAGATAGATCTTTCCTGTTTTCATTTACACAATACGGCGGAGATCGCCGCGGCTATTGACAGGATCATCAATATCAGCACAGAAAATATAGCTGCAAAAGACGTAATCGTTGATTTTACGTTAAAAGAATTACTGATCAGGCTGATGCAAACCCAGGCCAGGCAGTTAATATTGGATGGCTATCATAAACATATCAATAACCACCGTTTTGCGTTTGCAACCGAGTTTATAAGGGCCCATATAAGTGAAGAGATCACAATTGATCAGCTTAGCAACTTATGCTGCATGAGTAGACCCAGTTTTTTCAGATATTTCAAAAGAGAATTCGGAATTAGCCCGTTTGATTTTATTATTCGGGAACGGATAAAGGCGGCGAAAAAGATGCTCAAAGATGAGAATGCTACCATCAGTCAGGCCTGTTATGCAGTGGGTATTAATAATCTGAGTTATTTCTTTAAATTGTTTAAGCGGGTTGAAGGAATAACACCTAATGAGTTTCGAAAAGGTTTAAATTAGAAATGACGACTAAAGTTCAATGATTAAAATATCGCTGCAAGGCTGCCGATTTTTCCAACAGAAATTTGTGTAGTAAAAACACGGTTAATAAATGATCTTAAACGATCTAATAGGTTGCGGTTCTGTGCTTGCTTAGTATAGATATTATCTTTCTTATCAGGGTTATTTAAAGGCTCGTTAAAATCCTCGTTGTCATCCATAAAAAAACTTTCCATAATGACTTTTTCACGGATATCCGGAACCCGGTTTACTATTTCATCCAGTTCAGTCAACTCGTTAAACGTGGCTTTGCCCGATTTTTGCCTCTTGATAAGAATGTAGTAACGGTCCTGTGAATAGGTACGCCGTTCGAGTTTTTTGTGGAAGTAAGCCATGATGCCGTTATTGATTTAACAAGCCCTCAAACAAAATGCCGTTAATATAAATAGTTAATTATCAATAACTTATCTATTTACCTGTTTTTGCACTGCACAGTTTCGATACATTCACCGTTCGATTTCGTACATTATTGTAAAAAAATAAAGCTCAATTGTTACAATAGAATAACCGTTTGCGTAATGACTAAAAAGCCGAGATGAAGATATTTTTATTAGCTATTGTTGCAGGGTGCTTCTGCTTGTTGTCATGCAAAAAAAGCAGCCCGGTAACACCCGGTCTTTTTGGCAAATGGGAACTGCGAAGGATGGTTGGTGGCATAGCAGGATTTGATTCGACTTATGTTGCAGGTAATGGGACTATTTACCAGTTTAACAGTGACAGCACCTATAAGCACTTTGTTAAGCATAAGCTGAATGATCAGGGTATTTTTCACATCAAGAGTTTTTTCCCTCCGTCCAGCCGTGCGTTTGAAGAAATAATATTTGACGACAACACTACCGGCGCACTATTCATGTACAGTGGCACTCAAATAACCATCGGCGCAGACGTTGATGACGGTATTGCCATGGAATACCAAAAAATACAGAATCAGTAGGCTCTATTTACACGCGTGGAATATTTTAACCGCTTCTACCGCTTCTTTTACATCGTGTACCCGAAGGATATTAACGCCTTTCATCAGGGCGATGGTATTAAGGGCAGTTGTACCGTTTAGGGCGTCTTCAGCCGTCCCGCCGGTAATTTTATAAACCATCCTTTTGCGGGACACACCGGCCAGTAGCGGTAACTGTAAAATGTCAAATTCGTTTAACCTGTTCATTAAAGTATAACTATGCTCCTGCGTTTTTGCAAAGCCGAAACCCGGATCGATAATGATGTCGTTTACACCCAATTGCTTAAGGCTGTAACATCGTTCAGCAAAATAATCAAGCACCTCAATAAATACATTTTCGTACTGCGCCATTTGGTTCATATTCTGCGGGGTACCTTTCATGTGCATTAATATATAGGGTACCTGCAAGCGGGCAACGGTTGCAAACATTGCATCATCAAGCTGGCCGCCCGAAATGTCATTGATGATATGCGCTCCAGCCTTAATAGCTGCTTCTGCAACATTTGCCCTGAAGGTATCTATCGAAAGTATAAGATCGGGGTGATTGGCAGCTATTAGCTCCACAACAGGCAGAAGCCGGTCTGTTTCTTCCTGGACTGAAATATCATCGGCCCCCGGTCTCGACGAGTAGGCGCCGATATCCAGGAAATCCGCTCCTTCGGCCTGCATTTTATTAGCCTGCAGCAACGCGTCGGAAATGAGCGGTTTGCGGCTGCCTGCATAAAAAGAATCGGGCGTGAGATTTATTATACCCATTACTTTCGGTGTGCTCAAGTCAATTAGTTTGCCGCCTGCATTTATAGTTTCCTTTTTCCGAAAAAATGTATCTTTAGCCAATTTTTGTTGTAATGTTGCAAAGTTTTAAGGTTGTAAAGTTAATTATATCTTTAAGCTTTTAATTTGATAATGCGCAATCTTCATCCCGAAGACGCAAGAAGGGAACTACCGCATAATCCGGCCCTGCAACGCATCTCGTATAACATTACAATATTCAACATTCAAACATTACAACAATTGTCTAACACAGCGGTAGAGTACGACCAAGTAATAAAGATTTGTAAGGGACTTTTTATTAAGAAGACCCGTGATTATGGCACCGCCTGGCGCATACTACGAATAGAATCCATCACCGATCAGATATTTATCAAAGCCCAGCGCATCCGAACTCTGGAAGAGAAGAAGATTTCAAAAGTGGACGAGGACATTACCGGAGAATATATTGGTATTGTAAACTATTGCGTTATTGCGCTGATGCTGCTCGACAGTGGGCCCGAAACGCCAACTGAGCTTCCTATAGAATTTGTAAGTGCGCTTTTTGATAAAAAGGTAAATGAAACGAGGGAACTGATGTTTGCTAAAAACCATGATTACGGCGAGGCCTGGCGCGATATGCGGATTAGTTCCATCACCGATCTGATTTTGATGAAACTGTTACGTGTAAAACAAATTGAGGATAACAAAGGGCAAACACTGGCATCAGAAGGAGTGATTGCCAATTACCAGGACATGCTGAACTATGCAGTTTTTGCATTGATAAAATTGGATGTAAAATGAAGAATGTAGTTTGGGCTTGCAGGATTCTGGTCGGCTTATTGTTTATTTTCTCAGGTCTTATTAAGATCAACGACCCCCTCGGCTTCTCCTATAAGCTCGAGGAATATTTTGAGGTTTTCCATATCAGTTTTTTAAATGGTTTTGAGCTTAGCCTGGCCATTATTTTATGTTCACTTGAAATTGTACTGGGTTTTGCCCTGCTCATAGGCGTTCGGACGGTTCTGGTAGCCTGGGGCCTGTTGCTACTTATTATTTTCTTTGCTTTTCTGAC
>JANYAB010000524.1 GCA_025355225.1 Bacteroidota bacterium | reverse complement strand
TTCTTAAAGTCTCCCCTACCGGGGGAGATTTAGAGGGGGCTAACCATCACTCTCCTCCTTATCCGCGAAAGCGAAACTGGCGTGATACCTAAAAAATGAGCGATATAATGCTGTGGCATGCGCTGCAATATTTCTTTACCGGTACTGAGCAGTTGCAAATACCTTTCTTCGGGTGTTTGAGTTAAAAAGGAAACCACCCTGTCTTCATAACAGCAGAGGTAATACTCGGCAACAAGCCTGCCAAAGCGTTCCATTTTATAAGCCAGCATGGGGTTGGCCAGCATTTGTTCCATATCCTTTTTGGTGAAAGTGATGAGTTTGGTATCTTCCAGCGCCTGTATATAGGTAAAACCTGGCTGCCCTGTTAAATAACTTTTATAAGAGCTTACAAACTCATTTTCGAAACTGAAATAGCCGGTAATATCCTGCCCATCCTTGATATGGAAATAACGGACAGTACCTGTTACAATAAAGCCAACTTTATCGCAAACCTTTTCAGGCTCGGCAAAATAACGTTTCTTTTTTAGTGCGCTGAAGCTCAGGTGCTGGGTAAATAATATCCACTCCGCTTCGTTAAAAACAACATATTTCTCCAGGCATTTTCTGAAAATGTTTAGCGCTTCTGTTGTATCCATATTGGCAATTTAAGTTTTCTACAAATGGATATTGATATCAAATGATGCATTTCCATGCATAGCCAAAAACCGGTCTAACAAAAAGAATGCTGCGAATACCACGCTTGCTATACCGTTGGTGGTCATAAAGGCAAAGTTTACCCGGCTCAGATCGGTTGGCTTTACCAAGCGGTGTTGGTAGATCAGCATTGCGCAAAAAAACACGATACCGATATAATACGGCCAGCCCGCAGGAATAAATATAGCAGGCATTACAATAAATGCAGCCGACAGCACGTGCAGTGTGCTGGATAACCGCAAAGCGTTTACCTTACCAAGCCACGCTGGTATAGAATGCAGTTTCTCGGTGCGGTCAAAATCCTCATCCTGCAAGGCATAAATAATATCGAAACCACTTACCCAGCAAAGTACCGAGAGTGAGAAAAAGATCGGTAATAACGCAAACTCGCCGGTCACCACTAAATAGGCGCCAATGGGTGCTAAAGATAATCCCAAGCCCAAAACCAGGTGGCATAATGCGGTAAACCGTTTGGTGGCACTGTACCCTAACACCACCAGCAAGGCCACGGGTGAAAGGTAAAAGCACAGCCTGTTAATGAACCAGGTAGTAATTATAAACAGCGCGCAGTTGATCAGCGTAAAAGTTAATGCGGAGAAAGGGCTTATTCTTCCGGCGGGGATATCCCTCACTTTTGTACGGGGGTTTTTAGCGTCGATATCCCGGTCGAGATAACGGTTAAATGCCATGGCCGAATTGCGTGCGAAGACCATGCACAACAACATAAATGCCAGCTTCTGCCACTCAAAACTGTAATTAGTGGTGGTGATGGCCAGGAAAAAGCCAATAATGGCAAATGGCATAGCAAATATGGTATGCGAAAATGTGACCAATGAAAAGTATTTTTTCATAAGGATAATTGGTTCCCCTCTTGAGAGGGGTTAGGGGTGTGTTCTAAAATATGCTGTTCAATAATCCGTAAAACATTAACCATATCCTTTCTTACCTCACGTTCGGTAAAACGGATAATTGTTAAATCGTATTTTTCTAGTTCTTGTTCGCGCAACAAATCCAATTTATATGTTTCTTCGTGATCATGATAATGACCGTCTATTTCGATAACTAAATTTAACTCACAACAATAAAAATCTATTATATAATTTAACAATGGTTTTTGGCGATGGAAATCATATCCATAAAACTGTTTGCCATTTAATTCTTTCCAAAGTAATACTTCACCTAATGTGCTATCGTTTCTTAGCTTTCGAGCTAATTCTTTTAATTTAGGGCTATATGGGATTATCTTACGTCGCATACACACCCCTAACCCCTCTCGAGAGGGGAACTAAACTTTGGCACAACAAAATTCCTGTTTATCCCATCAATAAAATTTAAAACTTCATCGTGGCCCAACTGCGTTTCAGCCGAAGTAAAAAAACAATCAGGGACCTCATCAAAGGTAGCTAATAATGCCTTTTTAAACTTGGCAACATTCTGGTCTGTTTTTACTGCGGACTGCTTGTCTGTTTTGGTAAAAACCAACACAAATGACAAGCCTTTTTCGCCCAGCCAATTGCAAAATTCAATATCTATCTTTTGTGGTTCAAGGCGGCTGTCTATCAGTGTCATTACGCATTGCAGGCTTTCGCGCTTGTCCAGATAGGTATGTATAAACTTGTCCCAGTCGGCCTTTTTACTTTTTGATGCGCGTGCATAGCCGTAACCCGGCAAATCGACAATATACCAGCTATCGTTGATCAAAAAGTGGTTAATCAGCTGTGTCTTGCCAGGTGTTTGCGAGGTTTTGGCCAATCCCTTTTTGCTGGTCAGCATATTGATAAGTGACGATTTCCCTACATTTGACCGGCCGATGAAAGCGTATTCGGGTTTTATGGGCGGCGGCAATTTAGAGACCTGGGTGTTGCTGCAAATAAATTCGGCAGATTTTACAATCATGGTACAAAGTTAGAATTTGTTTGTCGTAAATTTGATGTTTAAACATATATTATTATGGAAGAATATAAAGTACCTGCAAACACACGCATCGGGCATGTGCATTTAAAGGTGAGCGACCTGCAAAAGTCATTAGATTTTTATTGCGGCTTGCTGGGTTTTGAGCTAATGATGAAATATGGAGAACAGGCCGCATTTATTTCTGCAGGCGGTTACCATCATCATATTGGATTAAACACCTGGCATAGCCTTGGGCAGCCACCGGCACCAGAAACTGCGCCGGGACTG
>JANYAB010000519.1 GCA_025355225.1 Bacteroidota bacterium | reverse complement strand
TCCTTAACTTAACGACATTGGCCGGTAACGGCCTCAAACCGCGACAGCATCAGGTTAAAATATTTCTCCCGGATGTCTTCGTTATCATCCAGCCCCGGAGCTAAAGGCATCATGAAGAACAGGTTTTCTCCGCCTGTGGGCGCTACTGTGCCGTCCGTTTTTGATGTACATGAAACATAAAAAAGTGGTTTTTCAGGCCATCGCTTATCTGTATAGATCTCCCTTGCATGTTGGTCGAAATCTTCATCAAAAAATAGGTTGTGATGTTTGATGCCTGCAATTTTTTTATTGGTGCCGATATACCATATCAAACAAGATGGTGAAAGGGTGCGGCTGTCCCAATATTTTTTATCATAGTTACGATAGGGGCTGTCGATCAGATGCTGGTCCACGTGTTCATAATCAGCGCCCGCTATCACAAAATCGGCAGGATAGTCGCCTTTATTGGTACAAACCTTTTTTACAATTCCGTTAATGATATCTATTTTATTTACTTCTGTATCGAGGCATATCTCCACGCCTTGTTGTTTCGCAATTTTTACCATAGCCTTTACTATTTTATTCATGCCGCCTAAAGGGTACCAGGTGCCTAATGCCAGGTCTGCATAATTCATCATGCTATAAAGAGCGGGGGTATTCTTCGGGGTAGCGCCTAAAAACAATACCGGAAACTCCAATAGTTTGATCAGCTTTGGATTTTTGAAATATCTGCCTACATGACTGCTCATGCTGGTAAGTAGCTGCAAATTAAAGCTTTGTTTAAGTAGGTTAAGGTCGAAGTATTCGAATATGGAATGAGAGGGCTTTAATACATATTCGCCCATGCTAACTTTATATTTATAGGCGGCCTGTTTCAAAAACTCCCTCAAAAATTTGGTACTCCCCGGTTCGATCGCTTCAAACATCGCTTCAATTTCATCCATCCCGGCGGGGACATCCATCACGTTATCTTTGCCGAAATAAATGCGGTAGCCAGGGTCGAGCCTTTTCAACTCGTAAAAATCGCCGACCTTTTTACCAAAAAGCGCAAAATAGTCTTCAAATACCTGGGGCATCCAATACCAGCTCGGTCCCATATCAAAACGGAACCCATCCTGTTCCAACACTCGGGCCCGCCCGCCCGGCTGCTCATTTTTTTTGAGTAAAGTAACCTTGTAACCCGCTTTGGCCATCAGTGAGGCGGCAGCTAAACCTGAAAACCCTGCTCCAATAACAATAACTTGTTTATTTTTATCCATTACGTTATGTGTTGCAAAGTAATCAATTGATTTGGCTACCCGGAAAACATATACAAGTTGAATTCGTAATTTTGGCGAAACCGCTAACGGAAGAATGGAACTTTACAATGAGACCTGCTTTGAGTGCAGTAAGTTAATCACTACCAAATACAGCACTTCTTTTAGCCAGGGGATCAATGCCTTTGACAAACGGTTCAGGTACCCCATCTATGCTATTTATGGCCTTGTAAGGTATGCTGACGAAATTGTGGATACTTTTGAGGGCTATGACCAGCATCAGCTGATAGAAGATTTTAAATCGCAAGCCTTCCGGGCCATCAGCCAAAAGGTAAGTCTTAATCCAATTTTGCAGTCGTTCCAGCTGGTTGTTAATCAATATCATATCGATGAGACGTTGATACAATCCTTTTTCAAATCGATGGAAATGGACCTTGAGCGCAAGGTGTATGATAATGATGAATACAAAACCTATATCTATGGATCGGCAGAAGTTATCGGTTTAATGTGCCTGCGGGTTTTTTGTGAAAACGATGAAGAGTTGTATAAGCAATTACTACCCGCAGCACGCAGTTTAGGATCGGCCCTGCAAAAAATAAATTTTCTGCGGGATATAAAATCCGGTTACCAGGAAAGAGGCCGCGTCTATTTCCCCGGCGTTGATTTTACCAATTTTACCGACGAAGTTAAAAAGAAAATTGAAAATGATATAGAAAAAGACCTTAACGACGGGTTAGCAGGGATTAAACGGCTGCCAAAAGGAGTAAGGCTGGGAGTTTACCTCGCTTACACCTATTATCAACAACTATTAAAAAAGATGATCAAAACCCCCGTGTGCGTGCTCCTGCAAAAAAGAGTGAGAATTGCCAATGCCCAAAAGAGAATACTCTACCTGAAAGCGGTTGTCCGGCATAAATTAATAGGCCTTTGAGCCCTTTCATTAAAATCAACTATTCGTCTAAGTTTATTATTTTAGGGAAAAATACCAAAAAGCAAAATGAATGACTTGCCTGTTTACACCCGTTCGCAATTGGCCCTTCGCAACGGACAGGACAAACCCGAAGTGTGGATAGCTTACAAGGGCGTGATCTACGATGTAAGCCGAAGCCGCTTATGGCGCAATGGCAAACATTATGAGCACTGGGCAGGGCAAGACCTTACGCATGAATTGGCAGACGCCCCACATGATGAGTGGGTGTTTGAGCATTTTGACCCTATTGGGAGAATGATTTAAATGCGGAAGTCGGAATGTCAATTTCGGAAGTTTATTTCTCATTTAGCAATCGGCATTCCGACTTCCGATCTAATAGATTCCCCGATCAAATAATTTTAAATTCCGATAAACTTACAAACTGCTGCACACGTGCCGCTATTTCCTGCTGGGTAAGGTTTCTCAATTTTTCAGTTCCGAATTTTTCAACGCAAAAGGAAGCCAATGCCGAACCATAAATAATAGCATTTTTCATATTGTTGAAATTTACAGTGCCAACTTTGGCCAGGTAGCCAATAAAGCCGCCAGCAAAGGTATCGCCCGCGCCGGTGGGGTCAAATACTTCGGCCAGGGGTAATGCCGGTGCCGAGAAGATCAGGCCATCGCTAAACAATAAAGCACCATGTTCGCCCTTTTTTATGATCAGGTATTTTGGCCCCATGCTTAAAATCTTATGAGCGGCTTTCACAAGGGAGAATTCACCAGATAGCTGGCGTGCTTCGGCATCATTTATAGCCAGCACATCCACCATTTTAATAGTTGCAAGCAAGTCATCCAGTGCAACGTCCATCCAGAAATTCATGGTATCCATCACAACCAGCTTCGGTCGGTTCTTTAGGCGATTAATAACCGTCTGCTGCACCTGGGGTGATAAATTTCCAAGCATCAGGAACTCGCAATCCTGGTACGATTCAGGTATAATAGGGTCAAAGCTGCCTAATACATTCAATTCAGTGATTAAGGTATCGCGGCTATTCATATCGTTATGATATTTCCCGCTCCAGAAGAAGGATTTTTCACCTTCTATTATTTGCAAACCCTCAGTATCAATATGGTGTCGGCCAAAATCATCGATTTCGTCTTGCGGAAAGTCGTCGCCTACTACTCCTACAATTTTTACGCTATCACAAAAGTACGATGCCGCTAAACTAGCATAAGTAGCTGCGCCGCCCACAATTTTATCCGTTTTACCAAAGGGTGTTTCAATAGCGTCAAATGCCACAGATCCAATAACTAATAAGCTCATCGTAAAGTATTTATTTTTGTGGCAAATATGCGAAATTAAGCCGGAAATCATGCTTTTGTACACTCCAAACCGGAAAATGATTCCTGAATAGCTCAGTCGGCCCCCGGTAGCTATTGGGGAGCATCTGAACAATATTTAAAAATTTTCAAACAAAATTGCGAAATTACCTCAGAAATCATACTTTTGCACACTCCAAACCGGAAAATGAATTCCTGAGTAGCTCAGCCGGTTAGAGCATCTGACTGTTAATCAGAGGGTCGCTGGTTCGAGCCCAGCCTCAGGAGCCTGAAAATCAATGATTTAACCCAACTCTGGCGAGTTGGGTTTTTTTATTCTCACACATTTCTCACACAATTTCACAAAAAACACACAAACAACATAGGATTGAAGCGTTTGAATTGGATTTACAAATAGGTATATTATGTAACTTTGCTCGAATACGACTACCAATTATGCAGCATCTTAAAGAGTTTCTAACCCGTATTCAAACATTCGACCTGCGCGTGATAGAAGACGATATTCTCATGGAATGGG
>JANYAB010000513.1 GCA_025355225.1 Bacteroidota bacterium | reverse complement strand
GTCATTAGAATGTGCTGTTACGCCTCCGGATTGTCGCCGTCAACACTGACCTGTCGTGAGTTGCGATCCCATTGTCGCGATGGCTTGCCGTTCACAATAAACTCACGCGATTTATTATCGATCAGTTTGGAAGTGATCTGCCGGATGCCGAAGTTCTCTGAAATGGTGTTGCTGGCTGCGTTGCCTCTTAGCACGGACAATTCTATCCTGTTCAGCTCGGATTTGCCATACTGCCAGGGCCACCAAATGTGCGGGGCCTTTATATTCAGCTGGGAGAAGTCTGTCGGGGTAAACGTTACGTTTGCAATTTCATTGGGTGCCAGGTGCACTTTCTTTTCAAAGGTGATATCGTCATTTATTTTACCCTTTACTATTACGTCCTGTTCATTCTTTGAATAATTGGTCACCAGGGCATCGACGGTTAAATGTGCAACTGCTAAGGAAGGCAGATCAAAATTTGTAGTTACCAGCGGATACTGAATACCCACTTTATCATAGGTCTTAATTTCGACATCATTAACAATACCGCCATTATAATCGGGAGGGTAAGGTATCCAATCGGCATAATCAATGGCCAGGTCACCTTTATGTTTTTGCGGATTGAAAGGCCTTGTTATTTCTAAGGCCAGCACATTGTTACCTGTACTCTTAATCTGTTTGGTAACATCCAGATCAATGATCCTGAACGGGCCCTTTATTTTTGTCGAATCGGCAATTAGTACGCCGTTCAACCAAACATTTGCTTTGTAATTGATGCCGTGCAGTTTCAATATCACATTTTTCCCGTTCTCAGAAGCTGACAGGGTAAACACTTTTCTGAACCACCAGGGATGATCCAATGCAGGATCATCTAATTTTTTAAAATTCATCCCAAAAAAGGGGTCAAAATTGTAGACTTTATTGGCGAGCAGCCCGGCGATTATGGTGGAAGGAACGCTCACTTTATACCAGCCATTGGCGACAAATTTGTCCTGTGATATACTGCCCGCAGGCGTAGGATCTTTCAATGCCGACTGCATTTGCCAGTCGTCTTTCAATATCAACCGATAACTTTCGATTGAATTGCTTTGCGCACATGAATCATAAAATAAAAAAGATAGTGCGATAACGATGATAATGTTCTTCATATTTAACTTATTAAAAATCCCAAGCTTATTTTATTTCGATAGCGATGCGTTTCAAACCTATCACTATGAGGATATTTTATATTCTTTTATTGTGCATCGTAATACAACGCAGCTGCGCCTAAAATTCCGCTGTTTTGCAAAGCTGATACTTCAATTCTTATCCGCTCTGCTGATTTGGTGTAAGCAAATGTTTTGATCTCCTTCCACATATTTTTTTGGAAGAAATCATAGGCTTGAGGTACCGACCCACCCAAAATGATGAGTTCGGGATCATAAGCGTACATCACCATTTTGATGGCTTGTCCCAAATGCGTACCCAATTCTTCATACAATTCCAATGCTCTTGCATCGCCCTTTTTCGCATCCTCAAAAACCTTTACCCCATCCAAATGATGAACGTTCTGAAAAAAGGACCCACTGCAATAGAATTCTAAAATGTTATCTAAATAATTAAAAAGACCAAATTCACCTGCCCCGCAATTGTACCCGGCATATAGTTTATTATTGATGATAACACCTGCACCCAGGCCAGTCCCGATTGTTAAGCCGATCATTGAACCAGCGCCATTGCCCTTCCCAAAATGATATTCGCCCACGGCAAAACAGTTGGCATCGTTATTTACAAAAATGGGGATGTGATACCGGGCCTCCATCAATTTTTTCAAAGGCACTTCCACCCACGATGGGATATATTGTACATCATAAACTATCCCCTCAGCTACATCCACTACGCTTGGTACACCGATGCCTATTGCTTTTATCGTTTTATCAACCAAAGCATCCACTACCTGGTAAATATCGTTCAGCACATCTTCCACCGAACCATCGCTGTGGATACGGGCCGATACAATATCAGATAAAGCGCTGCCTGTTACCACCGCTCCGCGTATGTTTGTCGCCCCAAGGTCTATCCCTATTACTTTAGTATCCATTATGCTTTATCTTTTTTGTCGAAAACGGTTTGATTGGTGATTAATGGTTTGGCCCAAAAGCCGATACTCAGCATATAGCCGAATGTGATATATAGAAACATCATACCGCCCCTTAATCCGATTAAATCACCTAAGCCACCAATGAGGAGCTGCACAACAGCCCCGCCGATGATCCCCGTAACCAGTATCCCCGCGAAAGAGCCATGGTCTTCACTAACGGAACTGAGTGCAAGCGAAAATATAATTGGATACATCACCGACATGAAAAACCCGATGATTGGAAAGGCGTACAATGAAATTTGAGCATTTCCGAACAGGGCAAACGATAACAAAATAATGGCAGGTATGGTAAACAGCACCAATAACTTACGGCTATCCATTACTTTCAGTAACAACAGCCCCAAAATGCCACCTACCAGCATCAGTCCCCAAAAATTGGAAACTGCGTGTGCCCCGGCAGTTTGCGGATCGAATTTATGATACTGAAACAGGAACTGCGACATCCAGTAAGATACGCCTTGTTCGGTGCCTACATAGCAGAATAAAGCAATAAAATAGGCGATAACCACCGGCTTTTTAAAAAGGTCAACATGAGTTTTCCAGGGACCTGCCTTTTCATCATCAGCTAATTGAACTTTGGGGAATTTTGAAATAAGCATGATGGCAAACATAAAGATGCTGATCACGGTAAACAGCCAATACAGAGAGATCCACGGGAGATTGGCCGGGACCAGCGGCTGCAGTATTGAAAATATACCCGAACTTCTGTGTTTATTTAAATTTAAAACCAAATAGGAATATACCAGCGGACTGATGTACGACGCTCCCCCAAATATGAGTTGCGCAAGGACGGATGTGAACGCATAATTCTTTTCGCCGCCCGCGGTTCTCAATAATGGATTAATAACCACCTGGAGCATAGCCATTCCGCAACCGATGAGGAAAAGTGACAATATTGCTGTCAGATAATTTGGTTGGGCAGCTAAAAGTAAGGACCCTAAAAATGCGACAATAAAAGCCGCCACCATGATCGTTTTCTCATTAAATTTTTGAACGAGCATGCTTGTGGGGATGGACATCACACCGTATGCGATAAAAAAAGCAAAAGGCAACACACCTGCCAAAGCATCACTTAACTTGAAATCACTGATAAACTCCGGCGATAAGGGCCCGATGATATTCGTAATAAAGGAGATCACAAAGAAAGTGAGCATGATCAATGCTACGATGTAGTAGTTGCGTTTCATTAAGCTGTATTTAGGCGTTTTAAGAAATATCTAATATCGATAAAATTAATAATTTAACTTTTGTAAAAATTTTAAAAAGCCACCTAACATAATTAAATTTTAACGAAAACTGACCCTGCGCAATGTA
Source organism: Bacteroidota bacterium (assembly GCA_025355225.1). Lineage (GTDB taxonomy): Bacteria > Bacteroidota > Bacteroidia > Sphingobacteriales > Sphingobacteriaceae > Mucilaginibacter. The sequence goes on along the minus strand of JANYAB010000513.1, from coordinate 5,314 downwards.
AAATATGTGATAGATTAATAATAAGATAATATCACTATTATTGATAAACCAAACCTACATTTTATATGAACGAACCTTTGTATAAAACCTTGCATGCGGAAGGACTGATAAGCGACGATTCACTTAATAGAATAACTGAAAGAGAAAAGCAACCACCATTATTTTCGGTTCACTGGGAGATAAAAACCCTTTTGTATTTGGGGGTACTACTGTTGACCACAGGTTTAGGGCTGTTGGTCTATGAGAATATCGATACTATCGGTCACCAATTTGTTTTGCTTTTTATCGCGCTGATATGCGCAGGTAGTTTTGCCTATTGCTTTAAACTCAAACTGCCTTTCACTACCGAAAAGGTTAAATCACCTAATGTTTCTTTTGATTATATATTATTATTAGCCTGTACCAGCTTTGTGATTTTTGTGGGCTACCTGCAATTCGAGTATAAAGTATTCGGCACTAATTATGGGCTGGCTACTTTAATTCCCATGCTGGTGCTATTCTTTGTGGCTTATTATTTCGATCATTTAGGCATCCTGAATATGGCCATTGCCAACCTGGCTATATGGATGGGTGTGTCGGTCACCCCAAAACGGCTTCTGTTAAACAGCGATTTCGATAGTGAAACTATTATTTACACTTACCTGGTTTTAGGCATTATATTGATACTCGGCGCTTATGCAACACAGCATTTCAATTTCAAAAAACATTTTAAATTCAGCTATCAGCACTATGGCGTGCATGTAACATTCATTAGCTTGCTGGCAGGTTATTTCCATTATTATAATTCTGCCATAGCGGCATTATGGATACTGGGCGCATTCGCCTTAGCATTTTTGATTTACCGGGACGCCCGAAATAACAAGTCGTATTATTTTACATTGCTGGTAATATTATACAGTTACGTTGCTGCAAGCAGTTTGATAGTACGTTTATTCACTTTTGGTGATAATGAAGGGGCAGTCGCTTTGCTATTCATGTATTTCATTGCATCGGCCATAGGCCTTATTTTTCTTTTGATCAACATGAACAAAAAATTTAAAGCATGATCATCTATAACAAAACCTGGCTGGCCAATTTGAGATTACAGAATACTTTAGAAAAGGATCTGTATGCCGGCTGTATTACAAAGGATGAATTTTCAGCTATTAAAGAAAAATATCCCGTAGACTTTTATACGCCGACCCTATTTGCGCGTGTGGGATTGTTTATACTCACTTGCATTGTGATGTTATTTGTCTACGGCCTGATAGCTTTAATGGTCAGTAGTTCAAACATGTTCTCGAGTCCGGGTTTTCCTTTCTTTCTTGGGCTAATCAGCTATGCGGGACTCGAATTTATGGTTGGCGGAAATAACCATTACCGGTCAGGCGTTGATGATGCGCTGCTGTTTATTTCGGGGTGTCTTTTCTTTACTGCTCTTTTTATGCTATTTGATGCCAACAATAATAATCCCACCTACATTGACTTAACGGCGGCTGCTTTCTTGATAAGTCTGCTGCTTACCATCCGTTTTGCTGATATGCTGATGAGCGCAGCGTGCTGCATAGCCTTCTTTGCGTGGGTGTTCTTTTTCTGGACAAAAGTAATTCCATCAGGTACCGCTACGGTGCCTTTTATCATGATACTGGCTTCGGCAGGCAGCTACTGGCTTTTATCAACCTTTCGTGGTAAAATCCAATTCATTAATTATCAAAATTGCTTAACTGTCGGGTTGATCATTTGCCTGGTAACGCTATATGCTTCTGGAAACTACTATATCATACAAACCCTGGGCGATAAGTTGAATGGGACCAGCGGCAAAGCTGTTCCTTTCGGCACAATTTTTTGGGCCTGGACGATCATATTGCCATTTGTTTATTTTGGACTTGGAATCAAACGAAAAGATGCCATCCTGTTACGTACGGGGTTATTGCTGATTGCCGCAGCGGCTCTCACTTTCAGAAATTACTATCATATCTTACCGATCGATACAACTTTAACTATAATAGGAGTTGTAATCCTTGGGATTGCCTACGGCGTGATGAAGTACCTGGAAACGCCCAAATACGGTTTTACTTACGCGGAAACGGATGAGGCGAACTTAATGGATAATCTCAAAGTCGAATCGCTCATTATTGCCGAAACATTCTCTACCGCCCCAACACCACCTGCTGACGGCGGCGTAAAATTTGGCGGCGGCGATTTTGGCGGAGGCGGATCAAGCAGTACGTTTTAAATCAATTTATCCGGTGTGATCGGTAATTCCCTTATCCGTTTTCCTGTTGCATTGTAAACCGCGTTAGCCACCGCTGCTGCAACACCAATCGTCGCTATTTCTCCCATCCCTTTTGCGCCCATTGGATTGAGATATGGATCGGGTTTATTTACAAATAATCCTTCTACCTGTGGGATATCGGCATTGACCGGCATATGGTAATCAGCAAAATTATTGTTCACCAGGCGGCCATAACGATGATCGATCACTGCCTCTTCCATAAGGGCCATTCCTGACCCCATGATAGTGCCGCCTATTATCTGGCTGCGGGCTGTTTTTGGACTCATAATTTTGCCGCAATCCGCAACAGAAACTGCCTTATCTATTTTTATTACACCGGTAGCCGGGTTTACCAGCACCTTAATAAAATGCACGGACCAGGAGTACATGGCATATTTACCCTGCTCTGCCCCACCTTTAGAGGCGGTGGTTACCTCCAGCTGTTGCAGGTTATGCTGTTTTAATACCTGTGCATAGTCGGTGTTATCCGTCCCATCCGTCCCTCCGTTTAATTCCTTGAATTTATTCTTCAGCTCAGTGCAGGCATCATACACTGCGGCCCCCACCGTTGAGGTAATTGCCGAACCGCCCTGTGTTGGTGATGGCGGCAGCGATGAATCGCCCATATCAAATCGGATCTTGTCGGCAGAAATACCCATCTGTTCTGACGCAATGGATACCATTGCGGTACCCGTACCGGGGCCAATATCCGTAACCGCTGTTTGTAAAATAAGCGTGCCGTCGGCCATCAGTCTTGCTGTAACGGTTGCGGCCCCGCGGTAAGCTCCAAACATGCCGCTGCCCACACCGTAACCGGCAAGCCATCCCTTTTCGGTAACAGAGCGCGGTTTTTGGTTACGCTCGCTCCAGCCGATATGGTCAGCGCCCAGCTTATAGGCATCATTCAAATATTTGCTCGAATACGGTTTTCCGCTCAAAGGGTCAGTATCCGCATAATTACGCAGGCGTAATTCTATGGGGTCGATGTTGAGGGCATAAGAAAGCTCGTCCAAAGCCGATTCCAATGCATAAGCGCCAGTGGCCTCTCCCGGACCGCGCATTGGTGTTGGTGTATTTACATTAAGCGAAACGAGTTTATATTTCGTATTTACGTTCGGGCAAGCGTATAAGAGCTGGCTTATATTAACCACCCCTTCGGTAAAATCTTCGTACGCAGACGTTTGCCCTGCTGCCTCGTGAGTGATACCAACCAGTTTACCGTCTGCGGTAGCTCCCAAGCCTATTTTTTGCCAGGTATGCGGACGGTAACCCACTGAGGTAAACATATCCGCACGGCTCAATACCAGCTTAACCGGTCGTTTTATCACTTTTGCCCCGATCACAGCTGCAATTTCGTGCGGCCAGGTACGTAAAGCGGCCCCAAAGGCACCGCCAACAAATGGAGAATTCACCTGGACATTTTCGGGCGGCAGTTTAAAAGCCTGGGCAATGTTACGCTGGGTTGATTTTACCCCCTGCGTTTTATCCCAAACAGTTATTTTATCATCAGCATCCCAACGGGCAATTATCGCATGCAGTTCCATAGGATTATGCACTTCGGTGGGGAGAATATACGCCTGTTCAATTTTTATGGGCGCCGATTTGTAGGCATCTTCCTGACCCCGCACATAATCCTTACTGTTTTTTGGTGCAACGCCATTTACTATATTGCTTTTCAGTTCAGTTTGGTGTTGTTCCTTATTGTACTCCGCCTTCACCAGCGAAGCCGCGAACAGCGCCCGTTCAAAAGTATCGGCAATTACCAGGGCGATAGGCTGCCCGTTAAAATAGATCTTATCATCAATAAATATTTTTAAAGGCCCCTTAGGGGGTGCGTTTTCTAAATGATAGCCCGGTACATTTGGACAATTTAAATAAGTGATCACTGCCAATACACCCGGCGCGTGTTCTGCCGATTTGGTATCCAGCGTTTTGATGCTGCCTTTTGTAACAGTACTGCCAACCAGCACGCCATAAGTCACCCCTTTAACAGTATATTCTGCAGAATATTTAGCGGCACCGGTAACTTTTAATCTGCCATCCACGCGGCTCAATCCATCTATAGAAGATGATTTGCTTACTATTTCACTTTCCATAAGTATGTTAAATTCTAAATCCGAAACTCTAAATCCTAAATTTTAAACCCTAAACTCTAAATCCGAAATCCGAAATTCTAATCCTATGAACTATCACCTATTAACCAACCTATATCAACTTATCAGGTGTGATAGGTAAATCCCGCACGCGTTTGCCAGTTGCGTTGTATACCGCGTTGGCAACTGCGGCTGCCATGCCTATTAAAGCGATCTCGCCCATTCCTTTTGCGCCAATTGGGTTTATATTAAGGTCAGGTTTATTAACAAACAAAGCCTCTATTTGTGGTATATCAGCGTTAACTGGTACGTGATAGTCAGCCAAATTGCTATTCATCACCCGCCCATAACGATGGTCGATCACCGCTTCTTCCATTAATGCCATCCCGATGCCCATAGTTGCACCACCAATTATTTGACTGCGGGCTGTTTTAGGACTGATGATACGTCCAGAATCAGCAACGCAAGTCACCTTATCCAGTTTCACTACTCCTGTTGCCGGATTTACATGTACCACCACAAAATGGACTGACCACGAGTACATGGCATATTTGTCAACTTCGGTCCCGGCTTTTGAGGCAGTGGTGACTTCCAGTTTTGATAAATTATGCTGTTTCAATATTTGAACATAATCGGGCTGATTTCCGTTCTCCCCGTTCAATTGCTTAAATTTTTCTTTCAGATCATTGCAAGCCATATACACTGCCGAACCTACGCTGGAAGTTATTGTTGATCCCCCTTGTTGTGGAGCTGGAGGTAGCGACGAGTCGCCCATGTCAAACCTGATCTTATCAGTGGGGATACCCATCGTATCCGAGGCAATAGTTACCATCGCAGTCCCGGTTCCCGGGCCTATATCACTGACAGCGGTTTGTAACACCAGCATACCATCGGCCATCATGGTTGCTTTTACAGTTGCCGGTTCCCGGTCGGCTCCAAAAACTCCTCCTGACATTCCGTAACCTAC
>JANYAB010000511.1 GCA_025355225.1 Bacteroidota bacterium | reverse complement strand
TACGACGTAGGTTTTTAAATCAACATATATTAATTAAGGATGAAAAGAAAACTGTTACTTATTTGTTTTTGGTGCATTACGGTCGTAACCGCAAAGGCGCAAAATGAGGCATTGGGACAACTAAAATCCTACACACCCACCGCCGAAAACATGGCCTCCCGCAAGGATTTCGAGGATATGAAATTCGGTATGTTTATCCATTGGGGGATTTACAGCGAACTGGGTGCTGGTGAATGGGTAATGCATGAGCGCAGGATACCTTACCACAGCTATAAACGCCTGGCCAGCTTTTTCCGCCCGGAAGACTTTGATGCAAAGGCCTGGGTTGCACTGGCGAAGGCCGCAGGTATGAAATATATTACCATCACCTCCCGTCACCACGACGGTTTTAGCATGTTCAAAACACAGGCTTCTTCTTATAATATCGTCGATGCCACCCCTTACCATAAAGATCCGTTGATGGAACTGGCGAAAGAATGTGAAAAGGAAGGCATCGAACTTCATTTTTATTACTCCCTGCTGGATTGGGGCAGGCCAGATTATGCATTCGGTCATACCATAGTTAACGGCGCTCCGGAAAATGCCGATTGGGATAGTTATATCAAATTTATGAAGACCCAGTTAACGGAACTCATCACCAATTACCCCGGCGTAAAAGGTATCTGGTTTGACGGTGAATGGGAAAGACGTACCGTAAACTGGCATTTCGACGAGATATATCCGTTAATACATAAGCTCAATTCTGCTGTTTTGATCGGTAACAATCACCATTTGACACCATTAGTTGGCGAAGACTTCCAGATGTTTGAAAAAGATTTGCCGGGTGGTAACACTACCGGTTTCAGTGCCGAATCAAAAATCAGCGCCCTGCCGCTGGAGAGTTGCGAAACGATCAACAATAGCTGGGGCTTTAATATTACGGATCACAGCTATAAATCGGTTAAGCAGATCATCAATTACCTGGTTAATGATGCAGGGCGTAATGCCAATTTCCTGCTGAACATCGGCCCCATGCCCAACGGCAAAATTCAACCCGAATTTGTTGATACGCTGACGAAAGTAGGTGCATGGATGAAAAAAAATGGCGAAAGTATCTATGGTACCCGGGGCAACGTTATTGCTCCGCAGCAATGGGGCGTAGTTACCTCGAAAGATAATGCCTTATATGCACATATACTTTCATCGCCCGGGCAGGATTACATTTTTATCCCTACCTTAAAACAAAAAATTGTAATGGTTTCTGTGCTTAACGGTAGTACTAACCTTAAATTCAGGCAGCAGCCCGAGGGGGTTTTTGTCTATTTAAAGGGAATAGAGCCAGATACTTATGATACCATTGTTAAATTGACTACCAACTAAAGAACAACACACACCCTATGAAATTAATCCGATTTGGAGAAGCCGGTAAAGAAAAGACCGGCATTATTATTAACGACAAGCGATACGATACTTCCGCTTTTGGCGAAGATTATAATGAGCAGTTTTTTGGGAACGATGGTTTAAAACGCCTTGCCGATTTTGTTAGTAGTAATAACGATCTGCCTGAAATTAAAGATGAAGTACGTTTAGGCAGTCCGGTTGGCCGCCCGTCAAAAATTGTTTGCATCGGCTTAAATTATGTGGATCATGCCAGGGAAACAAATGCCACCCCGCCACCAGAGCCTGTTATTTTTCTTAAATCAACAACAGCTATAGTCGGTCCCAATGATGATATCATGATTCCCAAAGATTCTGTAAAAACAGATTGGGAAGTGGAACTGGCAGTAGTGATCGGTAAAAAGGCAAGCTATGTAGCGGAAGCGGAAGCTATGAACTATATGGCAGGTTATGTTTTGCATAATGATGTTTCTGAGCGTGAATTCCAGTTGGAACGCAGCGGTACCTGGGATAAAGGAAAAGGTTGCGATACTTTTGCACCGATCGGGCCGTTTTGGGCTACTGCCGATGAAATAAGCGACCCCCATAAACTACGCTTATGGCTCAAATTAAATGGTAAGATCATGCAGGATGGAACCACCGCGAATTTTATCTTTGATATTCCGTTTTTGATTTCTTATACCAGCCGGTTTATGACCCTGTTACCGGGAGATATTATATCAACAGGCACTCCCGCAGGCGTAGGTCTGGGAATGAAGCCACCGTTTTATTTGAAAGCCGGCGATGTAATAGAATTAGGCATTGACGGGCTTGGCAGCGCCAGGCAAAACTTAATTGCTTATGTTGAAAATTGATGCTCATCAGCATTTCTGGCAGTTCGACCCGTTAAGAGATAACTGGATCACGAAAGAAATGTCCGCTATCGCCCGGGATTTTATGCCCGCTGATCTGCTTCCATTATTGCAGCGCAATGAAATAGACGGCACTATTTTGGTTCAAACCTGCCAAACGGAAGATGACAATACGTTTATGCTTCGGCTGGCAGAGGAAAATCCTTATATAAAGGGTGTTGTTGGCTGGGTAGACCTGCGCGCAGAAAATATCGGACAACGATTGCAATATTACAAGGACCAATTTCCGAAATTAAAAGGCTTCAGACATGTGCTGCAAGGGGAGCCGGATGAAAAGTTCATGCTTGGCAGCGAGTTTAAAAGAGGCATAAGTTGTTTGGCGCATTACCAATACACTTATGATATACTCATCTATCCTCGTCATTTAAAACATGCTGAGAAACTGGTTGCCGAGTTCCCTGACCAGAAATTTGTGTTGGATCACATGGCTAAGCCGAATATAAAAAACAAAGAGATAGACGAATGGCGAAAGGATATCGCAGCATTGGCTAAACACAGGAATGTATCCTGCAAAGTTTCGGGCATGCTTACAGAGGCCGACTGGTACTCCTGGCTGACAGCGGATTTCTACCCTTATCTTGATGTCGTTTTTGATTCTTTCGGAATGAACAGGGTAATGTATGGCTCGGATTGGCCCGTTTGCATTTTAGCAGGTGGGTATAACCGGGCTTTGGAAATTTTACAATTATATACTTCAAGACTATCACACCAGGAACAGGATCTGTTTTTTGGAGGAAACGCTATCGACTTTTATAACCTGGATATAGAATAATAAACTGATATATAATGGATCTGCAACTAAAGGACAAGATAATCATAGTAAGTGGCGGCGCTAAAGGGATCGGCGAGGGCATTGTAAAGGTGTTAGCAGCAGAAGGTGCTATCCCCGTCATAATCGGCCGGAATGAGCAGGATAATTTGAAGGTGGTTAATG
>JANYAB010000410.1 GCA_025355225.1 Bacteroidota bacterium | reverse complement strand
ACAGTTTTAACTTCAGTTTCAGTTCCTTTTGCTTCTTCAACCGTAATTACGCCCGAAGTGCCAACTTTTTTCATTGCATCAGCAATCATTTCGCCAATAACTTCATCGTTGTTTGCAGATATAGATGCAACTTGTTTGATTTTACCAAAATCATCACCTACATCTTGTTTTTGTGATTTTAAGTTCTCTACAACAACCTTTACGGCTTTGTCTATACCACGTTTCAGGTCCATTGGATTAGCGCCTGCTGCCACGTTTTTTATACCCGAAGTAACAATAGCCTGTGCTAAAAGAGTAGCAGTGGTCGTACCGTCACCTGCAATGTCAGCAGTTTTTGATGCCACTTCCTTTAACATTTGAGCACCCATATTTTCAATAGGATCTTTTAACTCAATTTCCTTAGCTACGGTTACACCATCCTTAGTTATAACAGGTGAACCGAATTTTTTATCAATAATTACGTGACGACCTTTTGGGCCTAATGTTACCTTAACAGCGTTAGCCAAAAGATCAACACCCCTTTTTAGGGCATCGCGTGCTTCAACATTGTATTTAACTTGTTTTGCCATTTTCTTAATTTTTTGTTTTAATGTTTTAAACTTGAAATGTTTTAAGTGTTTGAAAGTTAACTTTCTATCCTTTAAACAAATTTACAATGAATGTCAGACTCACGCATGATCAGATAATCCTTGCCATTATGAGTGATCTCAGTGCCGGCATATTTGCCGTATAGAACTGAATCTCCTACTTTATAGTTCATCGGAATCAGATTACCTGTTAATTCAGCATATTTACCAGGTCCGACTGCCACAATGGTTCCTTTTTGTGGTTTTTCTTGTGCTGTTTCAGGTATATAAATACCAGAAGCGGTCATAGTTTCGGCAGGAGCAGCTTCCACTACTACTCTGTCTGCGCTAGGTTCAATGTTTAACGACATAGTTATTATAATTTGATTTTATAAAAAGTTTATAATTCGTCCCCGATAATCGTCGGGGCATGTTTCATTGAACATCAATTATGCCAAGCAAACCGGTTAATCCATATTGGCATACTAAACTGTTGTATTGTCAGATGTTATATCAATGAAGTTTTTATTCTTAATAATGACTTTACATTGTAATGTCATCATGTCAGTAGGTTTTTGAAACAAAAAAAGCTTTGGAAATGATCCAAAGCTTTTTTAATATTTTATTGTGCGCCTTATTTTTTTCCGCCTTTTTGAGGGGCAGGCAATGAAGGAAGAGGCACGGTTGAAGGTGCTGTTGGTTTAGAAGCCTTTTCAATGGTCTGGTGCAACGCTGGATTATCATTCTTTGTAAGACCGCTTTTAACAGAAATGTTAATTGCGAGCGATAATACCATTAAGGATATAGCCAATATCCAGGTGCCTTTTTCTAAAAAGTCGCCTGTTTTTTGTACACCCATCAATTGCGATGAACTTGAAAAATTGGATGTTAAACCACCCCCTTTGGGGTTTTGAATGAGTACGATCAATCCTAAAAGGATACACACTATAATGGCAAGGATCACTAAAAAAAAGTACATTTCTTTATATTAATTGGTTTTTCTTTCTAACTGTTCAATTTGGCTTGCAAAGTAACGGCTTTTTTCCGGGAATTTCAACATCAATTTTTTGTAAGTATTTATAGCCTTATGATAAAGCATCTGATCGCTGTAAATACGTGCTAATGTTTCGGTAACGAGTTCATCCTGGTCTTCAGCACTTTTTTTGGCTTTGTTTTCATTATCCAGTTTTTCATTACTCGGGGGCTTAATATGCGGCTCTTCAGTAATAAAGCGTTTAATGATCCTATCCTCCTTACTCTTCATATCAAACTCAATAGTTTGTTGAGCAGTGCTCCTGTCTAATTCTTCTACCGAATTGAGGTGGAATATATTCTCATAATATTGCTGCTGTAATTCACTTGCGCCATTATGCCTGATAGCTTCTGAGGTGTCGAGCTTAAAAGGTTGATATATGCCTGCATGCTCCTTTCGGGTTTTATCAAGCCACCACATAAAGGTATACGGCATTTTATCATCATTATATTTCGATACTTCCTGATTTTCTGCTTCTGGTGTTGCAGTCCCATTGGCTTGCTCATTCACGGCATCCAATGTTGAGGCAGCCGATTCATTTTCGACTGGTTCAACTTGCTTATCGATTGGCAGATTTTGTCTCCGGTCGCCAACAGCCCTGTCAAATACAAAATAATCGGTGGCAGCAATATTGCCCACTATTAACTTTTCGGCTTCGTCGTCGAGGTTCAAAACACGATCCTTCTGCACAATTCCTTCTGTAGCTTTATCTCCAGCCACTTCGGATGATTCTTTGGCCTCCAAAAATGTTTCTTCTTTCGGTTCTGATACATTTGCAGGTTTAGCGACCGGTGCAAAGCTTATATCGTCTATGCCGACTATCTCGTCATAAATATCATCATCTATATCCTTCTGCGGCTCATTTTGTTCAATGTAACCCCTTTCAGTTACCAATTCCTCTTCATTAACTTCCTCGTCGATCGGAGCTTCCAACTCATCATCTTCTTTGTCCTCCTCAATCAGCGCTTCAGTTATCAGTTCATCTCCGTCCAATGGCGCTTCTGACAACACCGCTTCTTCTTCAAACCCACTACTGTTTATTTGCTCAAAAACATCTTCGGCACTCATTAATCCAGCTTCACTGCCTTCTTCTTCTTCTTCTTGCTCAGGCTCCGTGTCAACTATTTGTTCAAAATCGTCTTCCGCACTTATAGCCTCTGTTTCGTCTGATGGTAAATCCGATACTTCTTTTTCATCTGCCGTTATACCGGTAATTTCTTCAAGGTCGGTAACAGTTAAGTCCTCAATAATGTCTTCGGCATTTACTGGTTCAGTTTCATCGGATGATAGTTCTGCAACCTCATTTTTTTCAGGTGTCGTATGTTCTTCCCCTGTAATTTCGTCACTTATAGCTTCTGGTTCAAGAATAAAGTGATGTTCTGCTTCTGCATCATTATCGTTAAAAGTATCCAGCCCGGATACTTCCTCGTTCTGCGGCAGTACGCTATCCTCCTCTATTGTGCCATAGGCAGCAACGGCACTTATTTCCTGGATGATCTGTGAATCTGAGACTAAACTCAACCGTTCGGGTGCATTTACCAGGCTGTATAATGTTTTCGGGCTAAAATAAGCTGCTGCATGGTCTGTGGTTTGTTCGCTATCTGAGCGCTGCAGCAGAGCATGCAGAAGTCCGCTTTGCGGAAAATCCTGTACCAGTCGTCGCAAATTATAGACATATAGATGACCTGTGTCAGCCGGATTGGCTAACAGTTTCCATAAAATTTCGTTCTGCCTGTTATTTAGGTATTGATCCACGTGGTTGAAACTACAAATTGATTACCAATTTGCAAAAGCTTTGTTAAAAATGTCCTCTGTCAATTGTTTATTAATGGTTGTTATTAGCTTCTGTTCCTGATCGGCTATGTTACCCGTAAAATCGGCGTGAGCAGGAAAAGCCTGGGTAAAATTAAGCTTTTTATCAACAGTGTTGGTGTAAATTACATTAACCGTAATAGTTAATCGTTGGGCACCGGCAATTGGGGCCACATTATTATTTGTCGCCTGGATAGAAATGGGCTCAATAACATAATTTGTAATACTTCCTGATAAACTGGCGTTTGCATCTCCTTGAACAATTGATAAGCTTGTTGTTGACCTTATCCGATCTTTCAAAGCTTCTGTAAATTGCTGGCTCAAATAATTAACCACCAGAGGGGAGTTATTTTCAAAAAATCCAACATTTATTGTCTTTAACCCCACAGTCGATGCGCCACTGAGACTAACTGAACACGAAGAGCTAAATAAAACTAAAACACTCATTGCAATAAAAATCGCAAATATCCTTTTCATCATCTTTATAAATCTAACTCTTTTATTTTACGATATAAAGTCCGTTCAGAAATTCCTAATTCATTGGCTGCGAGTTTTCGTTTCCCTTTATGCTTTTTTAAAGCCTTTCGTATCAGGTCCGATTCCTTTTCAATCAAGGACAGCGATTCTTCAACTTCCTCAGCCTCGTGTGTTATGTTATAAGGGTCGTTGTTGCTATTAACGGGTTGCTGCAAAGTAAATTGTGTGTCCTGGTTGCCTCCCGGCAATTCAATATCGTGGTATAATTGGTTCAGGGTTTGCTTATGATTGGCATAATTTGAGGTAACTCCTCCGTGTTCGATAATTTCGGCGACAAGTTTTTTTAGTTCGATCATATCGCGTTTCATATCAAATAACACTTTATATAATATGTCGCGCTCCGAGAAGTCTTCTTTTGGCTGATTGTCCAGCCGCATAGGCAAATTCCTGCCGTTTGCTTCGTGCGGAATATAATTCAACAATGTTTGCGCAGTAATTATACGATCCCTTTCCAATACGGCCAACTGTTCGGCCATATTTTTTAGTTGCCGCACATTACCCGGCCACGAATAATTAATGATTACCTGTTGCGCCTCTTCATCCAGTTGAATAGGCGGAGTTCGGTATTTATCCGTAAAATCGGAAGTGAATTTTCTGAAAAGCAGGTAAATATCTTCTTTACGCTCCCGCAACGGTGGTATACGCAGCGGCACCGTATTTAACCGGTAATAAAGGTCTTCCCTGAATTTGCCATTTCTTACCGCTTCGTAAACATCAACATTGGTAGCGGCTATCACCCTCACATTGGTTTTTTCAACCTTAGATGATCCGACTCTTATATATTGTCCCGATTCAAGCACCCTGAGTAAACGTGCTTGTGTACCCAGTGGCATTTCGGCTATTTCATCTAAAAAAATAGTTCCACCGTTAACAGTTTCAAAGTAGCCCTTGCGTTCCCCTACTGCACCGGTATAGGCGCCCTTTTCGTGACCAAACAGTTCAGAATCTATAGTGCCCTCCGGGATCGCGCCACAATTAACCGCTATGAACGGGCCATGTTTACGCGGACTCATCTGGTGAATAATGTGCGAAAATACTTCCTTTCCACTGCCGCTTTCACCGGTGATCAAAACCGAAATATCGGTAGGCGCCACCTGGTTGGCAATATTTATAGCCCTGTTTAACAGGGGCGAGTTACCTATAATACCAAATCGTTGTTTTATTTCTTGTATGTCCATTTATTCCCCCAAACCCCCTAAAGGGGAGTTACGTCCTAAATTTTAATATTTTCAATTACCCCCGCCTTGATTTTTCATCTACAGCGTAACTCCCCTTCAGGGGGTTTGGGGGCTTACTATTCTTCCTATCAACGTTGCAGTCGTCGTGCGCTCAACCATTACATTAACATACTGACCGGGTTTATGGTTCTCATCTACTGGAAAAACTACCATTGCATTTTGATCGCTCCGGCCGCAATAATCTTTATCCGATTTTTTAGAAAACCCTTCGATCAGTACTTTTTGCACTTTGCCCAACTGCGCCTGTAAGCGTATGTAAGAATGCTGCTGCTGTTTAGCTACTATTTCCTTTAACCTGTTTCTTTTTACAGCATCCGGTATGTCATCAGCATAACGTTTTGCCGCCAATGTGCCGGGTCTTTCAGAGTACATAAACATATACGCAAAATCATACTGCACATAATCCATCATACTTAAAGTATCCTGGTGTTCTTCAGCTGTTTCGCTGCAAAACCCCGTTATCATATCGGTTGAAATGGCGCATTCGGGAATTATCCTGCGTATGGCATCCACACGGTTGATGTACCAATTCCGGTCATAAGTGCGATTCATAAGCTCAAGTACGCGGCTATTGCCCGATTGCACCGGCAAATGAATGTATTTGCAAATGTTATCATACTTTGTCATGGTATACAGCACCTCATCGGTAATATCTTTTGGATGCGAAGTAGAAAAACGTACCCGCAGATCAGGGTGAATAGCGGCCACCATTTCAAGGAGATTGGCGAAATTGACGACTTTAGCCTCACCTAAATCCTCTCCAAAGGAGAGGACTTTTTCCATTTCCTCGTTAGAACCCTCTCCGTTGGAGAGGGCAGGGTGAGGCGCGCTCCACTTATAAGAGTCCACATTTTGCCCAAGCAAAGTAACATCGCGATAACCCTGGTTAACCAGATCGGTACACTCCTTTACAATTGACTGCGGTTCGCGGCTTCGCTCACGGCCACGGGTAAATGGCACAACGCAGAAGGAACACATGTTGTCGCAGCCCCGCATGATAGAAACGAAAGCATTGATTCCATTACTGTTTAAACGAACGGGGTTAATATCAGCATAAGTTTCCTCACGGGACAGCAACACGTTAACCGCTTTCTGCCCGTCATCCACGCGTGCTATAAGGTTAGGCAGATCACGATAAGCATCAGGACCAACCACCACATCAACCAGTTTCTCTTCCTCAAGGAATTTTGATTTCAGGCGTTCTGCCATACAACCGAGCACCCCAACTATTAATCCCGGATTTTTAACTTTTACTACAGTAAATTCTCTTAACCGATTGCGTACCCGCTGTTCAGCATTTTCGCGAATTGAGCAGGTATTGATAAATATAGCATCGGCATTAGTGTAATCTGCAGTGGTTTCAAAGCCGCTATCCAATAGAATAGATGCAACGATCTCGCTGTCAGAGAAATTCATAGCGCAGCCATAGCTTTCAATATAAAGCTTGCGGCCATTGTTTTTACCCGCTGGAAGCGGCAATACTAAAGCCTCCCCCTGCCTGCTCTCGTCGTGTATCTTATCCGGAATTGCTAAATCTATCATTATTAGAAATCTTAGAACCGCAAAATTACATAATCTTTTAAATATAAAGTGACAGTTTGTCACGTTTAACAAAATCAAACCTCTATTATTATAGGTAAAATGTAAAAAAGGAAACTTCGCTTACAAATACGGCGGCTAAGTTGGTAACTTGGACAAAACGGAAAACAAAATAGAGCATTGATAAAAAAAGAGAAGAAAAAAGTATGGCGATAACTCTTTTAAAACATAGGCGACATAAAATGTTACTCGCTTTTTTATTGACATTTTCTGCTCTTATACTGATTCTTGCTTTCCTGGTTAACCTGTACTGGTCGCCAATATTAGCTTCTAAAGTAAAAAGCATTGTTTTAACCAGCAGCGATGGCCTGTATACAGTTGGGTTTTCCGATGCCAAACTTCACGTGATTAGGGGCGAGATCGATATTTATAACCTTACCTTAAAGCCAGATACCGCTGTATATAACCGAAGGATGAAAAACCATCTGGCGCCAAATAATTTGATCGAATTGCATGTAAAGCGCCTGGTATTATCACACATGCATCCCTATAAACTGTATTTCAGCAACCAGCTTGATATTGGCCGCATCACACTGGAAGAACCCGAACTAAAGGTTAGTTATCAGTTGAACCATACAAAAGATACGATAATTAAAGATAAACGAACGACGTGGCAAAAAATATCAAAATCACTTAGATCCATTCACATTGGGCAAATCTCATTGAACGATGTGAAGTTTAAATACGAAGATTATTCGGGTAACAAAGTGGCCGTATCCGAGTTAAAGGAAATGAATTTAAGTGCAACCGATCTTTTAATAGATTCAGCTACACAAACGGATAAATCAAGACTTTTATACTGCAAGGATATTTTCACAGAATTAAATGACTACTCCGGCAAAACCTCTAACGGCCTTTATTCCTATAAAATAAAATCCATTCGCCTTTCCACCCAGACCTCAAAATTAAATATCGAGGGCCTTGATCTGCAACCTGTTAAAGCTGATGTGTTTTTTAATAAGACCATGCACGACCGGTTTAAAATCCACCTTGATTCTTTGCAGTTGAATAATTTCGATTTTCAGTCCTATCATAAATTTCGAATAATAAACGCATCATGCATGATATTATCGCACGGTAGCCTTGAGATAATTAACAACCCAAATAAGAATCTGACTGAAATTGACAGAATAAAAAGCTTCCCAAATTTTGGACTAAAGCAGTTAAAGGCCGATTTGAACATTGATACCATAAGCGCGCAACATATCAATATAAGCTATACTGAGTTCAATAAGAAATCGAATAAAACAGGAACAATCACTTTTAACGACTCAAAAGGGCAAATATTAAATGTAACCACCAATAAAACGCTATTACAAAAAAACAACATAAGTACGGCCCGGGTGAGCAGTGATTTTATGAATAAGGGCAAAATCGATGTACTATTTGCCTTCAACCTGACTGATACAAATGCATCTTACAGCTATAAAGGCAGCGTAGGGCCGATGAATCTCCAGGCGCTTAACCCTGCCATCATGCCCCTGGCGCTAATAAAGATCAACCAGGGCACACTAACCAGGATGGATTTTGATATCAATGCCAACAGTAAAATTTCGAAGGGCAAAGTGGCGGTGCTTTACAAAGATCTTAAGGTGACTGTGCTAAAAGCCGATACAAATAATGATAGGTTTAAGCACATGACTATTGCATCGTTATTTGCAAATGTTATGGTCATAAAACATGATAACCCGGATAATGAAGGGGAACAACCGCGATCATTCTATGTTATTTATAACCGGCCAAAAGATTCCCCATTTTTTAAAACAATATGGCACACGCTGCTTACCGGGATTAAGCCAAGCGCAGGTTTGAATGAAAAAATGCAGCAAAACGTAAAGGCTATAATAGCAGAACAAAAGTTACATAAACAAGAACGCATTATTAAAAAAGCCCAGCGAAAACAGAAGAGGGAGGAGCGACGAAAAAAAAGGGAATTAAAAAAGGAACAAGATAGTATATAGTTCATGGTCGATAGTCCATGGCCCATGGACGATAGTTTAAGTCTGATGGAGATACAAACCCCTTTTTGCCACGAGCTATGAACGATCGACCATGGACCATGGACTAAATAATAATTGTACCCTGATGCAACGTTTCTATTTGCAATAACGTCAATTAATTAAAATAGAAAAAATCATGAAACGAATTGCCTTCACCCTTTTATCATTAATGCTGCTGATGACAGCGACATTAACTGCATCTGCTCAAAGCAGCACGACGCAAACAAGACAAGTTTCGGGCTTTAGCTCAGTGGCATCGGCCGGCCCGTTCAATGTTCATATTAAATTGGATGGGACGGAAAGTGTAAAAGTTGATGCCGATGCGGACGTCATCGATGAAATTGAAACTATAGTTGAAAGTGGCACGCTAAAGATCAAATTTAAAGACCATGAATACCGTCATCACGATATACATAAAGCCGACGTTTACGTTACTGCCAAATCATTGAATGCCCTTACCAACAGCGGATCAGGCAGTATAAAAGTTGAAGGCATGATAACCACCGGTAATTTCAAAGCGGTATTAAGCGGATCGGGCAATATAAGCACGTCGGTTAAATCAGATGGCCTGCATGCTGTTATTAGTGGTTCGGGATCTATCAAACTAAGCGGTAATACGGGCGATGCCGATTTTGTGGTGACAGGCTCGGGTGAAATAGAGGGTAAAGACCTTAAAACAACGTCAGCCAACGCTGTAATAACTGGCTCAGGTAACATTTATGTGGTTGCGGAGAAAAGTGTTTCGGCGCATATTACCGGCTCGGGAAGCGTAAACTATTCAGGTAACGCAACCATCAGCGATGCCAGATATACCGGGTCTGGCAGGATCAACAAGGAGAACTAAGCGTAATAAAGTCCTATAGTTTTTGTTAAAAAATACGCGTTGTGATATCTGTAAAGGCATAGATTTGGTTTTGCCGGTCCAGGGCTGTAGCATTCGGGACCAGGTTTAAACGGGTAAATACATGCAGATTGGAGTTAATCAGATCGACGGCGATGGGATTACCATTAGACGTTTTAACACCATCATATATTAACACAGCGCTAACCGGGTCGGCGGTAGGATCTTTTGTTGATTTGTAGACTTTTAAGTAAACATTAGCGGGCAGAGTTATCCCATCCTGTAGTTCACCCCGCACTATAGTTAATACATCCTGCAGTTGTTGCAAAGTTTCCTGCGGGCGATAATGATAATAGTACTTTTCTTCGCCCTGTGCATCAGTGGTTGTTATATAGCCAAGCATCGGTCCGAGAACGCCTATTAGCGGTAAGAATTTATCGGATGGGATGACTATAGGGTCAACAAGAAAGATATGCACCGTGGTAGTTGAATTATTGAAGAACCCGGAGTGTAGTATATCCAGCAGTAGCGTACGGCTTGTTGATGAAGCGGCAAAATTGATGTTTTTATACCCTTCTTTAACCAGCAAATTGTATTCGGTCATAATAGAGGACTGCCAATCGTGCCAGGTAGAGGTTTTAAATGCAGCGTAGGTAGTGCCATGCCCGGCAAGTAGTACCTGATCTATATAATAGTCACTTCTTCCCTGCGACCAGGTTCTGAATTCGTCCCACTCAAAAGTTGATGCGCTATAACCGTGGCAAGCAATAATCACCGGAATTTGTGTCTGGGCTAAAGTGGGATTAGGTTGCGATACCGATATCCGGTATGCCGCCGGATCAGCAAGCGAGGGATCAAGTACCTGGCCACTACCTAAATCTCCCGGGGGTATCGCAGGCGTCTTATTACAACCCGCGAATAAGAGCACCACCACTATTGCAACCGATATTTTTCTCATTTTGTGTGTTTTAATATACTCCATGACAGGGTGACCTGGTAAAAAACAGGGTATAAGGTGCCGGGTGTATTGTTATTACCCTGCCCATAAATAAAATTATAGCCCAGTGACGCCGATATTTTTAATGGTAAAGGCGTTTGATATGATAAACCTGCATCTGAGGATAGTAACAATGATTTGTGGGGAAGTACATTAAATATTTCGGGATATGTAGATTCAAAATAACCTGCATTCGCCCTCACAAATGGTCGCAGAACATGATGCTGGCGAAAATACCATGCCGACGAAAGGAGAAAGTTATCCTGCTTTATTGCATTAGAATTAAACGCGGTAGCTAATCGACTGGTAAAATAACTAAATCCAAAGTATAATCTATCAGGTAGTAATCCCTTATCAGAATAGCTTATAGCGACCCCGTTTTCACTATAAAGCCCAACATCTTTTTGCAGCCTGACCCCAACATCTAAAACTGAACTTTGTGCACTTGCGAAATGGGTCGTTATTATCATTATAATAACGAGAAAGTAAGTGCGTATCAACATTAACTGGAGGTTAGGGCGATAAGGTAGCTTAAAAATTACACTAATGCGTTATATAATTCAGAATATCATTAAGAACTTAATGTCTGTGGGACCAGTTGTACAAAGCGAAAGCGCACAGAAGCTTTTCAGATACGACCCGGACGAATAAAAAGGATAGCCCTTTTTATTGCAGCAGCAATTTCAAATTAATACCAAAATTGGTAAATGCCGTGTTAAACGTTTGGGAAGTATAGGGCCGGGTAATATTTGAATCGTAAAATAAACTGAGGTTAAACCGTTGGCTTAGCACATAATCGATGGATGGGCGATAGGTGATGTTTTGGGCGCCTGATGAAATTTCGGCCCCTGGTATATCGGCCTGGTAGATCAGCGTTTTATTGTCGCGCAGCGAGAAATCCACTTTAAATGTCAGGTCATTTTTAAGTATTGTGTTATTAAACAAACCAAAAGGGAATCTGAAATTTTTGGTTTTATATCCAAACCCAAAAACAACTATATTCTCATTTTGCTGCGCGAGCTGACTATTTGAAAGGCTAAGGCTTAATGTTCTGCTTTGCCTGTATTCCAAATTGGCGGTGACATTATTTTTAAACCGCACATCTATACCGAGCAAAGGAACAAATTGCTCAAAAATAGTGACTGATGAAAATTGGTAGAATGGTAAAAAATCACTGTTTTCGTCTCTTGCACTAACATGCCCGTTGGTTTCCTGGTATTGTAATAAAGAATTATAACTGCCCACAGTATAAGTTGAGCGATAACCATCCCTTATATCAACTGATTCAAACAACTCGCTAAAAAATGGGATACGACTTAATCCACTATATTTAATATCCCAGTTGGGTATAGGAATGTCAGGGAATCCGCTTAGCCCGACAGTAGCCGCACTTTTACCCGTATAAGCCGCCAGGAATGCCGGTACCGTTACATTCTGCGAATTTGGTCCATAGCCGTCGGCATACCCGCCAACTTGTGCGACGGAGTTGGGATTCTGTTTTCCAAGTCGTTGAGAAATAACAGACCGGTAGCCAAGGAATTTATTGAAAATGGGGGAAGAATTATCGATCCCGTTTATCTTTGAAAATGCAGTGGCAAGTGACATGTATGACACACTGTAATCACCTGAAGTAGTGGGCGCTAAATCCTGAAAGCTATTTGAACTGGGTAAAAATTTAAAGTTGGTTTGATAACTATGATCTTGCGTTTTAAAAGCAATTAATTCGATCCGGAAATCCTTAAACGGCTCAAGTGATCCTTTGAAATGCAAATCTTCGTTCAGCGTTTTTACATACAACTGGTTTTGAAGCGTATCTGTTGTTAGCCAGCCATGAGCAACGGCTTTTTGTCGTATATCTGCCTGGCTCCCCAATAAAAACCCTATCCCCGGGGCATTATAATTAAAATCTTGCCCAAAAGCGCTTGTTTGGGGTAAATAGCCTGGTAAAAATGTACCCTCGGTGCGCGTATAGGCAGCGCTCAGATTTTTAATACTGGTTAAAAAACCGATCAAAACTTTCCCAAAACCTCCATTATCGTCATTCTTACCTGGTGCAAGCGCCTTCTTTAAAAAAGGAAATTTATTATATAAAGACGTAAAGTTAAGCGCGGGGTTTAACTGTATGGTGCGCGAATTCTGAATGCTATTGCCCACATTAAATGCAGGGTCGTTTATTGCAAAAAGTGGCTGGGCCTGCCAGGTGAAGTGTGTGCTGTACCGGGCTATCATGCTTGTCCAGTCCATATAAGGTATTTTACTTAAGGGCACAGTATAGTTAAAGGTTAATGTATGGTTATAGTTTGTAGTGCGCCCCAGACTTAATATATTATGCCAAAGTGTATCTCTCTTTAAACCATCCAAACGTCCCGCGGGTTCATCAACCGTTGCCAGGTTAGTGGCATCAATATCCATTGTTAAAGATTTTGTAAGGTTCCATCCCAGGCCGTACACTGTCGTTACGTTAAAGGTTTTATTAAAAGTGGTGGGTATCGAAATTATGTTATTCGGATCGTTGTTCCTTAACGTATTTTCAGAATAGAAACGGTCGAAATTTATGCTGTAATTTATTCGTGAAGGCAATAGGTCAATATTTATATCGCGTAGAAGGGCCAGCAAATTATTCTTTATCACCTTTTGAAAGGGACTATAATATTTAGGCTGATTGGTGAAATTATACGCCAGGGCAACATGATAAGTTTTTTCAAAATCGCTTAATGTATTAAAGTCGTGATGGTCATATTCGGTGTAAGAATAAGTTGCATTCAGATTTGAAATATCCCATACGTGGTTTGGCGCCGACGAATTTGTTTTAGCTTTATGAATATTGGTTAAATTGATACTTTTCCGTACCGTGTAGTCTTCAGCTGCATTTTGTATCGAGTCGCGTTGCTTTGTACTGGTTGCACTGTTCAGCGTTTGCTTTAAAAGAACGTCAGGCGAGGCCGGATCATATTCCGGTGTTCTTACCTGCGAAGAAACACTCACATAAAGTGGGATATGGATACCGCTTTTATCTGGGAAAAATTTACCTAACTCCACATTACTTGATACATCATAGGTTTTGTTATCGCTCAGGCTACGGTCGCTTAACCTTGAGTCGAGGGTTCCGAAACCAATTGTAGATTTAGTGCCAGAAACGGTCACCGTGGCAAAATCAGCTAATTTAGCGTCAAATCTCCCTGTAGCTGCCCAACCACCCTGCTCATTAAAATCTGTCAGGCGCAACTCATCAAACCACAAAATTCCCGACTTATCCAACCCATCATCTGTACCCGGCGATGAATTATTCTTATCCGGATTTCGGACGCCTACCATTACTGTGGCCAGGCGACTCAAATCGGGTTGCCCCTTAATAGTGATTTTATTACGCCCGTCTGTTATTGTAAATGGAACAGTAAGAGGCCAGGGCTGCCCATTGAGTTTGGCATTGTTACGTGCCACTTTAGCATTTGTCAATAATGAAAGTTGCAGATCAAGTTCGTTCGCCGCAGGCCATATCGCGTTCGGGTCGCTTGTGCCGGGCAAAGTAAGCTTCATCGGTATTTCATATTCGTAGTAATTATCCACATAGTCTATCCCCATGCGTATAAAGGCGTTTACATCATTGTCTTTTAGCTGACTACCTTCAGCGTGTATAAACATTTGTATGCGCTTATATTGGCGAAGGTCATTATTAAATGTTTTAAACGCCGCCCTTGAATAACCATCACGAAGATTTGTGAAGTTTAAGGAAAGCGATTGCTCATTTAATTTTGTATTAGTTTGTAAGTTATTATAATTGGGCTGCCGTTGAATACCGGGAGGTACCACGTAAGGAATTGGGGAACGGTTACCATTCTCCTCTATATTTACGGTTTCTACATCTAATGTTGAGTTATCTAATGGTGGATTTACAATGGCCGGATCAGCAATTACATTAGCTGGGTTATTTTCTGAATTAAATTCCCGCCAGTCGCCTCTCACTAACTGCAATGCCGCAAAACGTAATATAGCGGTATCGGCAAAGTTGGTCATGAACATCCTTATAAAACGGATAGATTTAAAGTCCTGAATATTCCCAACGGACGTTTTTTGATCACTATTTATCGGAATACGGAATTGATACCAGGTAACGGATTGCGTTTGACCGTTTGGAAGCCTAACCTGCGAAGTAACTTTATCATTTACAAAATTTTGTCCTATTACCAGGTCCTTAGGACGCATAGATACCTTATATTGAAAATATTCATCGTCCTGGTTCATATTGTTATCTCTGTCCACATCCTCCGCATCAGGTAAGGATGTGGAGGCCGAGGTAGCTATACCAAGCGCCGCCTGCGATTGTGCTGAAGTTTTTGAGTTGCTTTCAGTCCCGTTATACTGGCTATAACGTTGCAGGATTCCGGCCTGTACCCTGTCCAGTTGAGACCCCTGGTAATATTGGTAGTCATCAGATGAAGGATCATTCGCAAAACTGCTTGCAGCCTGCGCATTTACCTGTGCTTTCACTTGTTGCACTACGCCCGCAAATTTCGACCTTTCATCAGCATCATCCAGGCCATCAAGGCCAACATCCTGCAGCACGCGGGCATTTGGATTATTGTCGAAAGAGTTTACAACGGGCTGTAATTTTGAGACCCTTCCCCATACCGTAGTATCAACCTGGTTAAGTGCGCCATTTACCGGCAGGGAATTCTCCAGGCTTTTCCGGCCATCCAGCAATATGTCTTCGGAGATATTACCTAAATTAAAATACAAATCTCCCCCTTGTGAATTAGGTTTGGTGATAAAGGGATCCATTACCCAAAACTCGATATACTGAACATTTAACGATTCAAAATCGCTGGTCGATATACCGCGAAACATTCCACCCCAGCGCCCTTTAGGGTTTGTTAAAGTACCATCGTTGTTTATACCAGTTGTAGTGTAGTTATAAGGGCCACGTATGGTTGGATAAAAAGCGAGGTCTAATGTAGGCAGGCTTAAAGGTTGCCCTGTAACCGATTGTTTATAAGGAAATACTTCTGTTTCCAAAACCTCCCGAACGTAGGGATTTGACAGTTCATTACGGGAAACCGGAATGGTGCCGCCGCTATAAAATATAGGGTCGATATTATAAAAGGCAAGCCGGGCACGATTATAACCATAATTGAGATTGTTAAAAGACTGGGATTCGGGGAAAAGTTGCGGTGTGGCTGAAATTTGCCAGGTCGAGGCGCTTTTAATATCAATAACGGACTGGCTGCTTTCAAAATCATCAAGATATGAAGTCCCGTTTTTTGAGCCGGCAAAGTTTAAAGTATTCGGATTACCGGGTAACAATTGGGCAAACTCCCCATTAAAAGCGACAGACGAAGGCACTTTTGTAGTAATGAATGGTATTTTATCGACCAGTCTGGTAAGCAGCCTTGAATTTGAATGATAGTTGACATCAAATCCATAAATGGTATTGGAAATGGATTCCTGGCCAATAATTTCATTTTGGGTGATGGGCTGCTCAGTTAAATGCATTACAGTTGCACCAAGCGCCAGGTTGTCGTTAACCTGGTAGTCAAACCGCGAGCCAAATAATGATTTTTGCTGAACGCCAAATAACTCATTATTTTCAAGGTTTACCGTAATTGGCTGGCCAGAAGCAAGCAGGGCCTGGTTAATGATCCTGATACGGCCGGCACTGTAATCAACTGTAAAGTCGGCACCTTCTTGTAGTTTTAATGTTCCGGCACTAACGATCACTGATCCTTGCGGGATATTTGTAGCATTAAGCTGAAATTCAGATCCGCCCTGCGAGGTATAAGTTCCCTTGATGATATACCTGTTCAGCTGGGGGAAAAACTGTTGTGCTATAGCCTTGGTCGAATCATATATTGGTTGATAGACATAGCGTTTAATAAGATCCTGTTCACCGGGGTCGAACTGCCTTGCCAGGTCTGACCCAAAAGGCTCAAGTACCGGGAACATAATGCGACCATTTTGTGAATCAATTGTGATGCCTTCGAGATAATCAAAATAACCGTCGGGCTCTTTGTTATTCTGCTGATTCAAATTATCCAAATCAGTCAACTGTATCCAAAGTTTGCTTTTAGTGTGTATACCTTCGTCCATTATGGATTTTGGGATCCCGGATTTTTCATCAAGCCGGGATATGGACAGCTTGAAATTAGTAGGACTAACCTGGAATGCGCCCAATGAATAAATATTTTTCATCATCAATTTCCATGTGGGAAGATTGGTTTTTAACAGCGTGTTTTTCAGAAGCTTTACATAAAATACTTTCGGCGTATTAGGATACCGGAACATCAGTCGAGAATTCACCCACCTGGTATTGTACTCCATTTGCCGTG